>CAZUYO010000010.1:4424-23403 GCA_964624725.1 uncultured Thermodesulfobacteriota bacterium | reverse complement strand
ACCCGCCGCAGTGTCCGAACGAAAACTCATGAACCCAGCAGCGCTCCCCCTTTCTTCGTGTTCACATTTTTCACGCGTTCATATAATATGAACAAGGCGAGTTTGTGAACATTCGGAGGATCCAATGCCCCGGGTTCGCCCAGAAGGTGCCGAAGCGCAACGCGTCGGTTTGCTGACCACCGCAGTCGAGGCGTTCCGAGAGGCCACGGGTGTGCCCGCCCGGGTCGTGCGCCCCGTCCCCGGCGGGGTCAGCGAAGGACTTTGGGTTCAAATCGGTGAGGGGGAGCCCTTCCGCGCGGTATGCAAGCCCACTCTCACGCCGACGACCCTTGGCCCGGCGATTGCGGAGCTTCGGAGGTTCCCAGGACGCGGTGTGCTGGTGGCCCGGCACGTCACCCCTCCCATGGCCGAGCGCCTTCGGGACCATGGGGTTCCCTTTTTGGACACCGCAGGCAACGCATACCTTCGAACTCCGCACCTGCTCCTCTTCGTGACCGGACGAAAGCCGCCGGGAAAGCCCCCCAACGAACAGCCGATAAGGGCGTTTCGCGCCGCGGGGTTGAAGGTGGTTTTTGCCCTCCTCTGCCGTCCGGATCTCGTCGCGGCACCGTATCGGAACATCGCCCAGGCGGCCGGCGTGGCCCTGGGGGTGATTACGCCGGTATTTCGGGATCTGGAGCGTCTGGGGTTTCTGCGGACCACCAAGGCCCGGGGCCGCAGCCTGGAACGAACGACCGAACTCCAAGACGCGTGGGTGGAGGGCTACCTCCGGGACCTTCGGCCCCGGCTGCATCCCCGCCGTTTCCGGGTTGCCCGGGCGCGGTGGTGGGAAGCCGAGGACTGGACAGGGGTTGAGGCGTGGCTGGGCGGCGAGCCTGCCGCCGCGTTGCTCACAAAGCGATTGATTCCTCAAGACGCCGTGTTGTACGAGGGCGGCGGGTTTGCCGCGCTCGCCCGCCGGATTCGACCCGCCAAGGATGAGCGCGGAAACCTGGAGGTGCTGGACAAGTTCTGGAACTTCGAGATCCCGCCTCCGGGTCCCCACCCTCGGCTTGCTCCGCCACTCCTCGTGTACGCGGATCTTGTGGCCACCGGGGATGCGCGCAATCTGGAGGCGGCCGAGGCCATCCGGGAGCGGTTCCTTGCCCGAGCATAGCGCCACGGTGGACGAGGAAACCCTCGTCGTGCTTCGCGCTGTCGCGGAAGCGGCACAGTTGGTCCGCGTCGCGTGGCTGGTCACCGGCGCCGCCGGGAGGATCCTTCTGCTTGAGCGCGTTTACGGTGGTCCGGCCGGCCGCGCGACCATGGACCTGGATTTCGGGGTGATGGTCCGGGACTGGGACCAGTACGCCCGGCTCCGGGAGGCCGTCTGCCGGGATCCGCGGTTTCGCCCGGACCCCAGGCAGGCCCAGCGGGTTCACGGACCTGGAGGACGATACCTGGATCTGATCCCGTTCGGTGGGGTGGAAACCTCCGAAGGGATCGTTCGCTGGCCGCCGGACGGGGACATCCGGCTGCGGGTGACCGGGTTCGAAGACGCTTGCCGGCACGCCGCCGTCGTGGTCGTAAACGACGGCGCGTGCAGGGTTCCGGTGGTTACGCCGGAGCACCTGGTGTCGTTGAAACTCTTCGCCTGGAAGGATCGGCGCCTCACCGATCCCCGCAAGGATGCGGCCGACCTCGCGTACGTGCTGGGCCACCCTGCGGCGTGGATCGGTGAGGAGCGGTTGTTCGATTCTCATTTTGACGTCGTCGAAACCGCTGGATACGACACGGACCTGGCTGCCGCACGGGTGCTCGGCCGGACACTCGCCACGCAGGCATCCCCGACGACGCGAACCCGTCTCGCGGGGCTCCTCTCGGAGGAGTTGGCCCGCGGCGAAGATTCGGACCTCGTTCGGGACGTGGGCCGGGAGTTGATGACGGGACCCGCGCGGGCGTTCGCGTTGCTGGACGCCTTCCGGCAGGGGGTACAGGGGGCGTGAGGCGGGAACGGGTCCGCTGGACGTCCGACGGGGATGGCCGTCGACAGGGTTTGAGGGAGGGGGCCGGTCCGGCGACGCCCGGGGGAGGGGCGCGCCGGGACGGCGGAGTGGGATCACGGTGTCGCGGAGACGACCCCCGCGGCCTGCGTACCGGATTCGGACGGGCGCTGCCCGGCGTCCGCGCGAGCGATCCGGTCGTTGGGGCGGGTCAGCCCGTGCCGGTGGGCCGGGCCGGGGTTCGGAGGGCGGCGAGGGCCTGGTCGGGAGGGAGCGGCCGGGCGAACCAGTACCCCTGGGCCTTGTCGCACCCCAGGGCCCCGAGGAACTCGGCCTGCTCCCCGGTCTCGATGCCCTCGGCCACCACCTCGAGCCCCAGTTCGTGCCCGAGGGCCAGGATGGCCCGCACGATGGCCGCGTCCTCGGCCTGGCCGGGCAGGTCGTGGACGAAGGAGCGGTCGATTTTGAGGGCGTTCAGGCGGAACCGGCGCAGGTAGGCCAGGGACGAGTAGCCGGTGCCGAAGTCGTCCACGGCCAGCCGAAACCCGAGATCCCGGAGCCGGCCCAGGAGCCGGGCCGCCCGCTCGGGGTGTCCCATCACGCCGCTTTCGGTGATCTCGAGTTCCAGGGGGTTGTGTTCGGCCGAAAACCCCGCTGCGGCCAGGATCTCCCCGGCCCGGTCCGGCAGGTCGTCACGCAGCAGTTGGCGGGGGGAAAGGTTCACGGCGATCCGGAAGCCCTGGGGGAGTTCGGCCTCCCAGGCCCTGGCCCACCGACAGGCCTCGGCGATCACCCACTCCCCCACCGGGACGATGAGGCCGGTCTCCTCCAGGAGCGGCACGAACCGGGCGGGGGAGACGAGGCCGAGCTCCGGGTGCTCCCAGCGCAGGAGCGCCTCGGCCGCCACGAACCGGCCGGTACGAAGATCCACCTGGGGCTGGAAGAAGAGCCGGTACTCCCCCCGGTCGAGCGCCCCACGCAGCGCGGTTTCCAGCATCATCCGCTCGAACGCCCGGGCGTTCATCTCCTCGGAGTAGTACTCGAACCGGTTGCCGCCGGCCTCCTTGGCGTGGTGCATGGCGAGGTCGGCGCGCTTGAGGAGGTCCTCGGCCGAGGAGGCGTCTTCCGGAAACACGCCGACGCCGAGGCTCGCCGTGAGGAACACGTCGCGGCCCTCGACCTGGAGGGGTTCGGAAAGGGCGTTGAGGATCCGGCGGGCCACCCGCGCCGGTAGATCCGGGTCCGCGTACCCCACCAGCGCCACCGCGAACTCGTCGCTTCCCACCCGGCCCACGAGATCGGATCTCCTGAGGCACGCCGTGATGCGGGCCGCGGTAGACCGCAGCACGGCGTCGCCCGCGGCGTGGCTCAGGGCCTCGTTCACGGCCTTGAACCGGTCGAGGTCGAGCACCAGCAGGGCCACGGGTTTTTCGGCCAGGCGGGCGGCCCGCAGGGCGTCGGCGAGTTGGAGCCCGAACTGCTCGCGGTTGGGGAGCCGGGTCAGGGGATCGTGCCGCCGGGCGAACTCGAGGTCGCGGGCCCGGCGCCGCAGGGCCTGCTCGAGCTCGGCGTTGAGCTCCTGGAGCCGGGCGTTGGCCTCCTCGATCTCGGCCACGAGCCGCGCCCGTTCCCGCACGGCCCGGTACTGCTGGACCGCCTCGGCCACCGTGGCCCGGAGCCAGTCGTCGTCCCAAGGTTTGAGCACGAACTTGAAGACCGCCCCCTCGTTGACCGCGGCGACGGCCGCCTTGAGGTCGGCCGACCCGGTGAGCATGATCCGCACGGTGTCGGGTCGGAGTTGCCGGGCCCGCCGAAGGAGCGTCACCCCGTCCTCGCCCGGCATCCGGTAATCGGAGAGAAGGACCGCCACCTCGCCCTCGCGCAGCGCCTCCTCGGCCGCCCGGGCGGAGGTAGCCGTGCGCACCTCGTGGCCGTCGCGGCGCAGAAGCCGCACCAGGGCGCGGGTCACGCGTTCGTCGTCGTCCACAACGAGGATGGTCGCGGGCTGCATGCGGACGGCCTTTCGTCCAGGGGATGCCTTCGGAAGGGGGGCAGGAGCCCCCGGGAGCCTTTTCGGGCGGAAGGGGGAAGGACTTGAAGGGGAAGAGGGGGCGGCGGCCCGGCCTACGGGAGGACCCACCGGCGAAGGAGTCCGCCGACCGCCAGGGCCCAACTGAGGCTCAGCATGGTGCCGATCAGCACGTACTCGGCCACCCGCTGATCCTTGGCCTCCCGGATCTCCCCGAACCGCAGGATGCCCTTGGCCGCAAGGACGAGCCCGATGGCGGCCGGGGTGCCGAGCAGCACGAAGCTCACCGTGAGAAACCGCTCCAGGTACCCGATGATGCGGCCTCCCTGGGGGAGGCCCCGGGCCCGGAACTGCTCGATCTCCGGCGCCGACCCGGGCGGGACGACGCGCCCGAGGACGCCGGCCACGAACCGGTCGCCGCCCCAGAGGGCGGCGGCGTAGCCCGCCGCCAGGGCGAGGAGGTCAGCCGTCCCCACGGCCGCCGTCCGGACGGTGGGAGGCGTTCAGGAACCGGGCGAGCCGCCGCCGGGCCTCCAGGTACGGGCCCGCGTGGGCGGCTTTGAGGCGAAGGTGAAGGCTCGGCTGGGAGATGCCGAGCCGACGGGCCGCCTGGGCCTGGGTGCCGACCTCGCGCACGGCGGCCAGGGCCCGGGCCTGCTTCTCGGTCCACCGGGCTTCGACCGCGGCAAGGGCCAGAAAGCAGGCGTTGGCCGCGTCGTCAAGCGGGGGATCCCCCGAGGAGATCCAGGTGAGACCGCCCCCATGGCGCTTGGCCTCGGCCAACGCCTCCCGCGACCGCAGGAAGCACTCCCCCTCCATGCCGCCCGTGCGATCCTCGAGGGGCCCCTCGACGGGGCCGACCCCGAGGCCGAAGCGAAGGCGCAGGGGGAACAGGAGCAGCCGGAGGTCGAGTTCGGCCTCGAGGGCCGCCTCGGCGTCGACGAAGAGGGCCTGGACCTCGTCGCCCACGGTCACCGAGAAGGGCACGGCGAGCCCCTGGGCCCGCCGGGCGTTCACGCGCTCGGCGGCCTGCCGGAGGCGGTGGGCACTGCCCGGGTGGGTGCGGGAGGCCACCACGTCGGCCGTAAGGCATAGGAACGGGGGGGATCGGGGCGCCATCTATTGTGTCTGAAGCCTATTTTTTTAACTTATTTGATTCTTAGCCTATACCACTCTGGCGCCGCCGGCAACGCGCCCCGGATCACCGGCGGCGCCGGCCCGGTCGGCGGCCCTTCGGACGCCGGGGTCGGTCGGTTCGGGGGGCGCGGGGCACCTTGGGCACGGGCTCGAACCAGTCGTCCTCCGGCCAGGCCACGGGGACCTTGTGGCCGATGTAGTCCTCGATGGCGTCCAGCCCGAACACGTAGTCCTCGCACGCGAGGCTGATGGCCTTGCCCGAGGCCCCGGCCCGGGCCGTGCGCCCGATCCGGTGGACGTAGTCCTCGGCCTCCAGGGGAAGGTCGTAGTTGAAGACGTGGCTGATGCCCTCCACGTGGAGCCCCCGGCTCGCCACGTCGGTGGCCACGAGCACCCGGACCTCCCCGGCCATGAACCGCTTCAGGATCTTGAGCCGCTGGGGCTGGCTCACGTCGCCGCTCAGGACCGCCGCGGGGTACCCGGCGGCGTCGAGCACCGGCTTTAGCCGCCCGGCGGCCCGTTTGGTGTTGACGAACACCAGCGCTTTGGTCCAGTCTTCGCGCTTCAAGAGCCCGAGGAGGAGCGAGAGTTTCTCCGCGGACGACACGTGGTAGAGCACCTGCTCCACGCGCTCGGCCACCACCTTGTCGGGCGTGATCTCCACCAGTTCCGGCACGTTCATGTACTCGTACGAGAGTTCCATGACCCGGTCGGAGATGGTGGCCGAAAACAGGAGGCTCTGGCGCTTGTCGTACCGGGACATGCGGCGCAGGAGGAACCGGATGTCGCTGATGAACCCCATGTCGAACATCCGGTCCGCCTCGTCGATCACGGCCAGTTCCACGTCGCGCAGGTGGTAGACCTTCTGTTTGAGGTAGTCGATCAGCCGGCCCGGGGTGCCGATCAGCACGTCGACGCCCCCCGCGATGGCCTCGCGCTGTTTCTGGTAGTCTACCCCGCCGTAGGCGGCGATGACCCGGAACGGGAGGTGCCGGCCGATGGCCGCGGCGTCCTGGGCCACCTGCACCGCCAGTTCCCGGGTGGGGGTGAGCACCAGGGCCCGGGGGCATACCCCGCGGGTGTCCCGGCGGGGGGTGCGGAGCATGTGGTTGAAAATGGTGATCAGGAACACGGCGGTCTTGCCCGAGCCGGTCTGGGCCTGCACGGCCACGTCGCGGCCCTCGAGGCACAGGGGGAGGCTCCGGGCCTGGACCGGGGTGAGGTGGGTGAACCCGCAGTCGGCGATGCCCTGCTGGAGTTCGGCGGGAAGGTCGAACTCGGTGAAGCGCTTGTCGGTGAGGTGCATGGAACTCCTTTCGAAACGCCCCCGGGCGGTTTCCCGGGGAGCGGGTGAGAAACACGCCACTATAGGCGGCGAGCCCCGGCCGGTCAAACCGAAACGGTGTGACCGGCGGTCCGAGGGGGTGCGGTGAACACGCGGCCCCAGTTGCGCCGGATCCTCTCGCTCCTCGTGGGCATCGTGGCCGTCGGCACGGTGGGCTACCGGTGGCTCGAGGGCTGGGGGTGGGAGGACAGCCTCTACATGGTGCTGATCACCCTGTCCACCATCGGGTACGGCGAGGTGCGGCCCTTGGGCCCGGAGGGGCGGCTGTTTACGATGTTCCTCATCGTGGCCGGGGTGGGGCTCATGACCTACTCGGTGGGAACCCTGGGCCGGATGGTGGTGGAGGGGGAGGTCCAGGCGCTGCTCGGGAGGAGGCGCAGGATGTCCAAGATCCGGAAGCTCCGGGACCACTACGTGATCTGCGGGTTCGGCCGCATCGGCCGGTTGGTGGCCCAGGAGTTCGAGCGCAAGCCGATCCCCTTCGTGGTGGTGGAGCGCGACGAGGCCCAGGTGGTGAAGATCCCGGAGCACTACCCCGTGGTCGTGGGCGACGCCACCGAGGAGGACGTGCTCCTGGAGGCGGGGATCGAGCGGGCCCAGGGGCTCGTGACGGCGCTCCATTCCGACGCCGACAACCTGTTCGTGACGCTGACGGCCCGGGGCCTCAACCCCAACCTCTTCATCCTGGCCCGGTACGAGGAGGAGCGTTCGAAATCCAAGCTCCTCCAGGCCGGGGCCGACCGGGTGGTGTCGCCGTACCTGATCGGCGGCTCCCGCATGGCCATGGCCGTGCTGCGGCCGAGCGTGATCGACTTCATCGAGCTCGCCACGGGCTCGGAGAGCCTGGGGCTCCAGATGGAGGAGGTGCTCCTGGCCGAGGAGTCGCCGCTGGCCGGGGTGCCCCTGGCCGAGAGCCCGATCCGCTCGGAGCTCGACATCATGGTGGTGGCCATCAAGCGACGGAGCGGCCACATGGAGTTCAACCCCTCGGCCCGCACCCGGCCCGAGGCCGGGGACCGGCTGATCGTGATCGGCGAGCGCGAACACCTCCAGCGGCTCGACGCCATCGCCCGGGGGAAGGGGGAGGCATGACCCAGGCGGTGCTCCAGACGGTCGCCGGCTCGGTGCTCCTGTACCTGGGCGCCACGCTGCTGATCCGGGGGGCCTCGAGCCTCGCCCGGGGCCTGGGGGTCGCCCCGGCCGTGGTGGGGCTCACGGTGGTGGCGTTCGGCACGAGCCTGCCCGAGTTCGTGGTCACGGTCACGGCGGCCCTCAAGGGAAACGCGGACATCGCCCTTGGGAACGTGGTGGGGTCGAACATCGCGAACATCGGGCTCATCCTGGGGCTTTGCACGGTGATCCGGGCGATGACCGTGGAGTTCACCATGATCCGGCGGGAGGTGCCCCTGGGCCTCGCGGCCGTGGTGCTGGTGGTCGTGCTGAGCGCCGACGGCGCCCTGGGCCGGGGCGACGGCCTGGTGCTGCTCGCCGGGTTCGCCGGGTTCCTGTACTGGAGCGTGGCGGTGGAGCGCCGCGCGCCGGGCGAGGTGCAGGAGCGCTACGAGGCGTCCTCGCCCTCGCTGCTCAAGCGGGGCACCGATGCCCTCTGGGTGGTCGGAGGGCTCGCGGGCGTGGTGGTGGGCGGGAACCTGCTGGTCGAGGGGGGGGTGACGGCGGCCCGGCTCCTGGGGGTTCCTCCGGTCATCGTGGGGCTCAGCATGGTGGCCGTGGGCACGAGCCTTCCGGAGATGGCCACCTCGCTCGTGGCCGTGGCCAAGGGCGAAGACGACCTGAGCGTGGGGAACGTGCTCGGTTCGAACCTGTTCAACCTGCTGGGGGTCCTGGGGGTGGCCGCCGTGTTGGACCCCATCGCGGTGGACCGGTCGTTTTTCGTGGTACAGTACCCCGTGCTCGCGGGGTTCACCCTGGCGCTCCTGCCCATCTGCCGCACCGGATCGGTGGTGTCGCGGGGGGAGGGGGCGCTGCTGCTCGCGGGCTACTGCGCCTACGTGGCCGTTTTGTACCTGGGGGGCGGCGGGGTGTGACCGCGGCCCCGGCGTCGCCACCCCCCGACCGCTGACCGACGATCGACGTTATCCTTGGAGGCCATCCCATGTCTGACTCCGACCGGGCCGAGGGCTCGCCGTCCCACTTCGTCAAGGACATCGTCCGGGCCGACCTGGCCGAGGGCCGGTTCCGGGAGGTGGTCACCCGGTTTCCCCCGGAACCCAACGGGTATCTCCACATCGGCCACGCCAAGAGCATCTGCCTCAACTTCGGGCTGGCCGAGGAGTTCGGCGGCCGGTGCCACCTGCGGCTCGACGACACGAACCCCGAGAAAGAGAGCATGGAGTACGTCCGGGCCATCCAGGAGGACGTGCGGTGGCTCGGGTTCGACTGGGGCGAGCACCTCTACTTCGCCTCCGACTACTTCGAGAAGCTCTACGAGTGGGCCAAGGAGCTCATCCGCAAGGGGCTCGCCTACGTGGACGACCTCTCCGCCGAGGAGATCCGCGAGTACCGGGGCACCCTCACCGAACCGGGCCGGGAGAGCCCCTACCGCAACCGGTCGGTGGAGGAGAACCTGGATCTGTTCGAGCGGATGCGGGCCGGGGAGTTCCCCGACGGGTCCCGGGTGCTCCGGGCCAAGATCGACATGGCCTCGGGCAACCTGAACCTGCGGGATCCCGTGATGTACCGGATCAAGCGGGCCACCCACTACCGCACCGGCGACGCCTGGTGCATCTACCCCACCTACGACTGGGCCCACGGCCAGTCCGACTCCATCGAGGGCATCACCCACTCCATCTGCACCCTGGAGTTCGAGGACCACCGGCCGCTCTACGACTGGTTTCTGGAGGCCCTGGGCGTGCACCACCCGCGCCAGATCGAGTTCGCCCGGCTGCGGCTCACCTACACGGTGATGAGCAAACGAAAGCTCACCCAGCTCGTGCAGGACGGCCACGTGGCCGGCTGGGACGACCCCCGCATGCCCACCATCGCGGGGCTCCGCCGCCGGGGGTACACGCCCGAGAGCATCCGGGACTTTTGCAGCCGGATCGGCGTGGCCAAGAAGGACAGCGTCGTGGACGTGGCGCTCCTGGAGCACTGCCTGCGCGAGGACCTGAACCGGCGGGCGGAGCGGCGCATGGCCGTGCTCCGGCCGCTCCGGGTGGTGATCGAGAACTACCCCGAGGGGCAGGTGGAGGAGCTCGAGGCCGTGAACAACCCGGAGGACCCCTCCGCCGGCACCCGGAAGGTGCCGTTTTCCCGGGTGCTCTACATCGAACGGGACGATTTCATGGAGGACCCGCCCAAGAAGTTCTTCCGGCTGGCCCCGGGCCGGGAGGTGCGGCTGCGGTACGCCTACTTCATCCGGTGCACCGACGTGGTGAAGGACGCCGAGGGCAACGTGGTGGAACTGCGGTGCACCTACGACCCGGCCACCCGGGGCGGCGACGCCCCCGACGGGCGCAAGGTGAAGGCCACGCTCCACTGGGTATCGGCCGCCCACGCGGCGGAGGCCGAGGTCCGGCTCTACGACCGGCTCTTCACCGAGCCCAACCCCGACGGGCTCAAGGAGGATTTCCGCACCTACCTGAACCCCCACTCCCTCGAGGTGCTCACCGGGTGCAAGCTCGAGCCGAGCCTCGCCGGGGTGGAGCCCGGCGAGCGCTACCAGTTCGAGCGGTTGGGCTATTTCGCCGTGGACCCCGACACCCGGCCGGGACGGCCCGTGTTCAACCGGGCCGTGACCCTCAGGGACACCTGGGCCAAGGTGCGGGCAAGGGGGGGCTGACCCCGCGTCCGCACCCTTGTCGCCGGCCCCGACCCGACCCACATTTCCGGCCGTCCGATTTGCCCCGGGGCCCCGGGCCGGTCGGTCGGGCCCCGCACCGGCATTAGGAGGGTGCGGCCATGCGCGTCGGGTTCGTCTCCACCTACCCCCCGATCGAGTGCGGGATCGCCACCTACACCCGGTACCTCACGGAAGCCCTCCGGGAGGCCCAGGTGGACACCTACGTCGTGGGCCACCTGGGGGGCGCCGGGCCCCGGGTGTTCCCGGTGTTCGACTACGAGGACGAGGACCTGGCCGAGCGGGCGTTTTCGGCCATGATGCGGCTCACCCCCGACGTGGTGCACGTGCAGCACGAGTTCGGGCTGTTCGGCCGGCACTACGGGGTGAACGCCGTGCCGCTCTTGATCAAGTTCCGGCTGATCGGGGTGCCGGTGGTGGTGACCCTCCACACCGTGTACGCCCGGATCGAGCCGGCCCACCGGGTCCTCCTGGAGAACCTCCTCACCAACGCCGATGCGGCCATCGTGCACGAACCCTACCAACGGGAGGCCCTGCAGCAGGCCTTCGGCGGCCGGTTCGACCCGAAACTCCACGTGATTCCCCACGGGGCCCGGATCGTGGACCCCGACCCGCAGGCCCGCCGCCGACTCGGGCTGCCGGAAGGGCGGCCCATCCTCCTTTTGATCGGGTATTTCCGGCCGAGCAAGCGGTTCGAACGCGTCGTGGACCTCTTCCCCCGGGTGGTGGAGCGGGTGCCCGAGGCGCTCCTGGTCGTGGCGGGCAAGATCCGCGGCAAGGAGTTCATCGAGTACCGGGAGATGCTTTTCGATCGGATCCGCTCCTCGCCGGTCCGCGACCGGATCGTGCTGATCCGGGGCCAGTTGGCCCAGGACACCTTCGACCGCATCCTCTCGGCCGCCGACGTGGTGGCCCTGCCCTACGAGATCAACGCCCAGAGCGGCATCCTGGCCCACTGCCTCGCCTTCGGCCGGCCGGTGGTGGCGAGCGCCACCGAGTCGATGCGCCGGGCCCTGGGCGACTCCGGGGGAGGGGTGACCTGCTCCACCGACGAGGAGTTCGTGGAGGCGATCGCGGGGTTCCTGCGCGACCCGGCGCGCCGACGGGAGTGCGGCGAGGCCGCTCGCCGGTACGTGCGGGAGCGGATCGGCTGGCCCAGGGTGGCGCGGGAGCACCTGGCCCTGTACCGGCGTCTCACCGGGTACGAGGCCATCGAGCCCAACGTGCTGGTGGTGGACTGACAGGCCCCGGGCGGCCGTCGCGCCGGCGGCGGGCGGGCGAAGCGATACGGAGGGCGAGCATGCGGCACCTTTGTCCCTTCGAGCGGTACGAGAAAAACCCCATCATCCACCGGGACGACATCCCGTACGCCTGCAACACGGTGTTCAACGCGGCGGCCTGCAGGCACGGCGACGAGTACATCCTGGTGCTCCGGGTCGAGGACCTCAGGGGCCACAGCCACCTGACCCTGGCCCGGTCGGAGGACGGCTACCGGTTCCGGGTGGACCCCCGGCCCTGGGTGGAGCCCTCGGACGACCCGGAGTTCGGGCCCTACGAGGAGTACGGCCTGGAGGATCCTCGGATCACCCCGATCGGGGACGCCTACTACATCACCTACACGGCGTTCAGCCGTCACGGCCCCCGGGTGGCCCTGGCCCGGACCCGGGATTTCGTGGAGTTCGAGCGGATCGCCCTGGTGACCGAGGTGCCCAACAAGGACGCCGTCCTGTTTCCCGCGACCTTCTCCGGGCGGTACGCCATGCTCGACCGGCCCGGCGGGTACCACGGGGTGCCCGGTTCGATCTGGATCCAGTTCTCCCCGGACCTGCGCCACTGGGGCGACGCCCGGGTGGTGCTGGGGCCCGAGCCCGGGTGGTCGGGCTCGAAGCTCGGGGCGAGCACCCCCCCGATCCGGACCGACCGGGGGTGGCTCGTGCTCTACCACGGGGTACGGGGCACGGGGGCCGGCACCCTCTACCGGGTCGGTGCGATGCTCCTCGACGCCGACCGGCCGGAGCGGGTCCTGGGGTACGCGCCCCACTTCATCTTCGGGCCCGAGGAGCCCTACGAGCGCACCGGCGACGTGCCCAACGTGGTGTTCCCCTGCGGCATCGTCCCCGAGCCGGACGGCACCCTCAAACTGTACTACGGCGCCGCGGACACCTGCATCGGGCTCGCCGAGGCGCGTCTCGGGGACATCCTCCGGGCCATCGACGAGGGCTGCGGCACGGCCGGCTGAGGGCCCGGGCGGGGGGCACGAGGGGGAAGGGGAGAACCGGCCGGGCCGCTGCCGGGCCGCCCTCCACGAAACGGCCCGGCGTTCCTCCGGAACGGCCGGGCCGCTAAGGAACCGGCGGCGCCCCGGGCCCCGGGCGATCGCGTCGGGGGTGCGCCGGTTCCGGATCGTAAGGGGGGAGCACGGGACTCCCCTACTGGGTCGCGCTTTGCTCGAGCACCTGTTCGACCTTCCGGCCGAGTTCCTCCGAGGCGTCCACCACCACGGTGCGGTCCGCCACCCGGGCGACGTACCGGGGGGCGCGCGCGGCCTCGTGCTCATAGAGCTGCCGGAGGGTTTCCACGAGCGACCCGAGCCGGTCGGGCGGGATGTGGTGATCCTCCGCAAACTGGCGTAGGTTCTTGACCTCACCCCCCTCCACCCACGCCGCGCCGAAGCGCTTCCGGGGTTTCCCGATGAACACGAAGGTCCCGTGGGGGCAGGGCACCACCTCCAGGGGATCCCGGACCCGCTTGGCCAGGTCCTCGAGGGCGGGTTTGACCTCTTCGAGACGCCGCGCGACCGGGTTCGCGGCGTCGAGTTCCGGAAACTCCTCCCGGCCGCCGAACAGTCGGTTGAAGAATCCCATGGCCCACTCCTTTCCGCCCGGGGCCGTGTGCCGGTCAGCCTACCAGGAGCGCCCGAAAAGGGAACCCCCTGGGGCCAAAAACCCGTTGCGGAACGGGGGAGGTTTCGTGTAGGGTCTGCGGGGTGAATGATGATTCATGGTTGCGGCCGGCGCCCCGCCCGATGGCCGCCCTCCCCGTCGGAACCGAGGAACTCCCATGCCCAAAGACGTGTACGAGCGATTGGCCCGCCATCTCGACCGGCTCCCCGGCGGGTACCCCCCCACGGAGTCCGGGGTCGAGATCCGGATCCTGAAGCGGCTCTTCACCCCCGAGGAGGCCGAGCTCGCCCTGTGCCTCACCGTGATCCCGGAGGAGGCCCGGGTGATCGCCCGGCGGGCCAAGCTCCCGGTCGAGGAGGCCGAGCGCCGGCTGGAGAGCATGGTCCAGCGGGGTCTCGTGTTCTCCATGGCCCGGCCGGGGAAGCCCACCCTGTACATGGCGGCGCAGTTCGTGATCGGGATCTGGGAGTACCACGTCAACGACCTCGACCCCGAGCTCGTGCGGGACGTGAACGAGTACATCCCCCAGGTCTTCGACCCGGAGGTCTGGAAGAAGAGCCCCCAGTTGCGCACGGTGCCGGTGGGCAAGGCCGTGGAGGTGGAGCACGCGGTGCTGGCCCACGAGCGGGCCGAGGAGTTGGTGCGCCGGCAGAAGAAGATCCTGGTGGCCCCCTGCATCTGCCGCCGGGAGCACGAGATTGCCGGCAAGGGGTGCGGGAAGCTCGAGGAGGCCTGCCTCATCTTCGGCACGGCCGCCGACTACTACGAGCGCCGGGGCGTGGGGCGGGTGATCGACGCGGAGGAAGCCGTGGAGATCCTGGCCCGGGCCGAGGAGGAGGGGTTGGTGCTCCAGCCCTCCAACGCCCAGAGGCCGGTGAACATCTGCTGCTGCTGTGGGTGCTGCTGCCAGGTGCTCAAAAACGTCGCCCGCCACCCCCGCCCGGCCGAGATCGTGTCGAGCGCCTTCGTGGCCCGGCTGGACGAGGAGGCCTGCGTGGGGTGCGGGAAATGCCTGAAGCGCTGCCAGGTGGGTGCGTTCACCCTCGAGGAGAAGAAGGCGCGCCTCGCGCCGGAGCGGTGCATCGGGTGCGGGCTGTGCGTGACCCGGTGCCCCACGGGGGCCCTCACCCTGGAGCGCAAGCCCGAAAGCCCCGAGGTGCCCCGCACCTACCAGGAGACCCTGCTCAAGCTGGGCCGGGCCCGGGGGGCGCTGACCCCGACCCGGCTCGCCCTCACGGCCCTCCGCTCCAAGCTCGACCGGCTGCTGGCGGCGAGGGGGTAGGGGGGGGGGAGGGGGAATCGGGAATCGCGAATGGGGAATGGAGGGGCGTCCCCCATCCGCCGGTTCCCGCGCCGGTGCCGGAGATCTCGCAACGCCTCCGTGGGTATGACAAAACGGCCGGCGGGCCATGGGCCCGCCGGCCGTTCGCACTTCAGGCCCCTGCAGACGCCCGGCCGGGGCCTAGGTGAGCGGATCCTTGCTCGCCGGGCTCCAGTCGATCAGCGGCCGGGCCGACTCGACGTCGAAGAACACGGCGTACTTCACCCGGGCCGCGGCCCGGTCGCCGGCCGCCTTGCGGATCCGGTCCTTCACGGCCTCGAGGTTGGGGCCTTCCTTTTCCATGGCGCGCACCTTGAGGTAGATCCGGACCCCTTTCGTCTCCATGGGGTTCTCGGCCGGGAGCACGGTGAGGAACGCGGCCCGGCCCGTCTCCAGCAGGTTCTGGGCCGTGCGGGTCTCCCCCAGGCCCATGACCAGGGTGTAGTCGTCGGGCATGTAGGGCGAGCCGAACACCGCGGCGTTCGGTTCCCCGGCCCGGTTCGTGGTGGCCATCACCCCCACCCGTCGGGGGTCGTTCACGAGTTCGCGTACCTTGGCGGCGTCCATGACCTAACTCCTTTCGGCCTTCTGGCGCTCGAGGGCCTCGAGCACCTTCTCGGGGGTCACGGGCATCTCGGTGAACCGCACCCCGATGGCGTCGTAGATGGCGTTCAGGATCGCCGGGATCACGGGCTGGATCGGCCCCTCCCCCGACTCCTTGGCCCCGAAGGGGCTGTCCGGGTCGTAGCTGTCCACGATGTGGGTGCGGATGGCCGGCAGGTCCGCGGCCGTCGGGATCTTGTAGTCGTGGAGGTTGGGGTTGAGGAGCCGGCCGTCCTCGGCCACCTTGAGCTGTTCGAACAGCGCCTGGCCCATGCCCATCACGATGGACCCCTCCACCTGGCCCTCCACGCTCTGGGGGTTGATGGCCTGGCCGCAGTCCCCGGCCTCCCAGTAGTTCACCACCCGGATCTCGCCGGTCTCGGTGTCCACCTCCACCTCGGCCACCTGGGCCGTGAACCCGTAGGTGGGGCTGTGGCCGATGTTGGCGCCCTTGAACTTGCCGGTGCGCCGCGGCGGGGTGAACTCGCCCGAGGCCACCAGGGGGCCGTTGGCGTCGATGTAGCGCTCCACCGCCTCCCAGAACCCGATGCGCTTCTTGTCGGGCTCGAACACGGAGTAGATCTCCCCCTCGCCCACGGTGAGCTGTTCGGCCCGGCACCCCAGTTGCACCGCGGCCACGGAGAACAGCTTCTCCAGGATCCGGTCGCAGGCCTGGCTCACCGCCGTGCCCGCCGCCACGGTGACCCGGCTCGCGAAGCTCCCCAGGTCGAAGGGCGCGAGCGTGGTGTCCCCGCTCACCACGTGGATCTGGTCGAACGGGAGCCCCAGCTTCTCGGCCGCCATCATGCCGAGCACCATGTCGGAGCCCTGGCCGATGTCGGTGGCCCCGCAGTACACGGTGACCCCGGCCTCGGTGTCCACCCGCACCGTGGCCGTGGAGTGGGGCTTGTACGAGAGGTACAGGGTGTAGGCCGTGCCCGAGATGTAGTAGCCGCCCGCGAGTCCCACGCCCCGGCCGAAGGGGAGCTTGCGGTGCTTCTCCAGGTACCCGGAGTTTTGCACCACGGTGTCGAGGCACTGCTTGTACTCGCTGTGGCGCACGTACACGCCGCTCACGGTCTCGTGGGTCTTGTCGATGGCGTTCTTCTTCTTGAGCTCGTAGGGGCTCATCCCGAGATCGATGGCGATCTGGTCGAGAAGGCTCTCCATGGCGAACCGGGGCTGCACCCCCCCGAGCCCCCGCATGGCCCCGCAGGTGGGCTTGTTGGTGTACACCCGCCGGCCCCGGAACCGGACATTCTTCACCTTATAGGGCAGGTGGAGCATGGCCGCGGTGTAGAACAGGATCACCACGCCCCAGCCCCCGTAGGCCCCGCCGTCCATGGTGCCGTCGTACTCCAGGGCCTGGATGTAGCCCTCCTTGTCCACCCCGATCTTCATCCGGATCTCGATGGGGTGCCGGCCCCGGTGCTGGAGGAACACCTCCTTGCGGGAATAGGTGAGCTTGACCGGCCGGCCGGCCTTGCGCGCGAGAAGCGCCGCGATCAGCTCGTTGTTCGACGCCTCGCCCTTGCCCCCGAAGCCGCCGCCCACCCTCGGCACCTTCACGTGGATCTTCTGCATGGGCATCTGGAGGACCTTGGAGAGGGTGCGGTGCAGGTAGTGGGGCACCTGGGTCCCGGACCAGAGGGTGAGCTCGCCGTTGGTGTCGAACTTGGCGACGGCCGAGTGGGGCTCGAGGAACACGTGGTTCACGTAGCTCGTGCGGAAGGTCCTCTCCAGCACGTAGTGGCTCTCGGCGAACGCCCGGTCCACGTCGCCGAACTCCTGCTCGGCCTGGTAGGCGATGTTCCCGGGGAACTTGTTGTCCTCGTGGATCTTGACGGCGTCGGGCGCCAGGGCCTCCTCGGGGCGGGTGTACACCGGCAGGGGCTCGTACTCCACCTCGATCAGATCCAGGGCCTTCTCGGCCGTCTCCGGGTCCACGGCGGCCACCGCGGCCACGGGTTCCCCGTAGTAGCGCACCTTCTTGTAGGCCAGGGCGTACTCGGTGGGCATCTGGGGCACGATGCCGTAGGGAATGGGGGCCTCCTCGCCCACCACCACGGCCTTCACCCCGGGCAGGGCCTCGGCCTTGGAGGTGTCGATCCGCAGGATCCGGGCGTGGCCCACGTCGGCCCGCTTCACCCGGGCGTGGAGCATGAGCGGCAGCCGGATGTCGTCGGCGTACTGGGCCTCGCCCCGGGCCTTCAGGGGCGCGTCCTTGCGGGCCACCGAGGTGCCGACCACGCGGAAGGTCTTCTCAGCCATGGGTCTCCTCCTCCTGGGCCAGCAGTTCGGCGGCGTGGCCGATGGCCTCGACGATCTTCACGTACCCGGTGCACCGGCACAGGTTCCCGGCGATGCCCCGCTTGATGTCCTCCTCGGTGGGGTTCGGAACCCGGTCCAGGAGCGCCTTGGCCGAGAGGATCATGCCGGGGGTGCAAAACCCGCACTGGATCGCGCCCTTCTCCACGAAGGCCCGCTGGATCGGGTGGAGGTCCGCGCCCTTGGACAGGCCCTCGATGGTGGTGATCTCCCGGCCCTGCACGGACACGGCCAGGGTGAGGCACGAGAGCATGGGCTTTCCGTCCACGAGCACGGTGCAGGCCCCGCAGTCGCCGATGCCGCACCCCTTCTTGGTGCCGGTGAGCCCGATGTGGTCCCGGAGCACGTCCACCAGGAACTCGGTGGGTTTGACCAGGAGGTCGAAGGGTTCGCCGTTGACGGTGAGGGTGATGGGAAGCTTCACGGCCTCATCCCTCCTTTCCCGCGATCTCGTCCCGGGCGGCCCTGAGCGCCCGGCGGACCAGCACGTCTACCATGCGCCGGCGGTAGGCGGCCGTGGCCCGGATGTCGTCGATGGGCTTGGCCTCGGCGGCGGCGAGCCGGCCGGCCTCCTCGAAGAAGGCGTCGTCCACCGGCTGGCCGGCGAGGGCCTGCTCGGCCTCCACGGCCCGCAGGGGGATCGGGCCCACCGCCCCCATGGCGATCCGGACCGCCCGGGCCGTGCCGTCCTCGGCGAGCTCCAGGTAGCAGGCCACGTTCACCATGTCGATCTCCATGGCCCGGCGCAGCCCCCGGAACTGGTAGGACACGGCCGCGCGCGGCGGCAGCGGCGGCAGCCGAAACCCCTTGAGGTATTCGCCGGTCTGGAGGGCGGTCTTCCGGTAGGCCAGGAAGAACTCGGAGATGGGCACCGTGCGCTCCGCGCCGTCCCGGGCCAGGGTGAGCTCGGCGCCGTGGGCCAGTAGGACCGGCGGGGTCTCGGCCGAGGGGCTCGCGTGGCACACGTTGCCGGCCATGGTGGCCATGTGCCGCACCTGGCTCGAGCCCAGTTGCGCCGCGGCGTAGGCGAGCGCCGGGGCGTGCTCGCGCACCAGGGGATGGGTCTCGATCTCGGCCACCCGGGTCCCGGCGCCGATGGAGAGGCCCGTCTGCGGGTCCCAGGTGATCCACCGCAGCTCGGCGACGGCGTTCAGGTCCACCAGGACCCGGGGCGAGAGCACCTTCTCCTTGACGAGCACCAGGAGATCGGTGCCGCCCGCCAGGATCCGGGCATCGTCGCCGTGCCGGACCAGCGCCTGCTCGAACTCCCGCAGGCTGGTCGGGCGTTCGTACACGAACGGCTCGATGTGCATGGAGGGCTCCTTTGTGGCTGGGAGGTCGGAAACGTACCAAACGGCCCGCCGGTTCGCCCCGCCTGGGGGGACCGGCGCGAGTGTAGCAAGAAACGGGCCTCCGGCAACCGGCGGGGTGGCGGCGAACGGCCGAAGGGCGGCGGTAAAACGTCACCCGCCAGCCCGGGGACCCCGGTGAATTTTCGGCCGAGTTGCCGGCGG
>CAZUYO010000010.1:0-4324 GCA_964624725.1 uncultured Thermodesulfobacteriota bacterium | reverse complement strand
GGCCCGGATCGTGCCGGCGTCAGGACGCGCGGTCCCCCGCGACCCACGGCGAACGACCTTCGGGTCGGCGATTCCCCGTCCCCGATTTCCCGGTGTAGGCCCGCCAAGGAGGTTCCCATGCCGACACGGATCGAGCACGACACGTTGGGAGAGGTGGAGGTGCCCCGGGACGCCCCGTGGGGCGCCCAGACCCAGCGGGCCCTCGAAAACGGGATCCCGGTGGGCCGGCTGCCGTGGTCCCTGATCGCCGCGCTCCTTCGGATCAAGGGGGCCGCGGCCCGGGTGAACGCCGAGCTGGGGCTCGTGGACCCCGAGATCGCGGAGGCGGTCGCCCGGGCGGCCGACGAGATGGTCCGGGACCGTCGGGAGGACGCGTTCCCGTTGAGCCCGTTCCAGACCGGCTCGGGCACCTCCACCAACATGAACGCGAACGAGGTGCTCGCCCGCCGGGCGGCGGAGCTCCTGGGCGGCCGGGCGGTTCACCCCAACGACCACGTGAACCGCTGCCAGTCGTCCAACGACGTGTTCCCGACGGCGGTGCACCTGGCGGCCCTCGAGGAGATCCACCGGGGGCTCCTGCCCGCGGCGGCGGAGCTCCGGCGGGCCCTGGCGGCCAAGGCCCGGTCGTTCCGCGACGTGGTGAAGCTCGGCCGCACCCATCTCATGGACGCCCTTCCCGTGACGCTGGGGCAGGAGTTTTCCGGCTACGCCCGCATGGTGGCGCGGGGCGAGGAGGAGATCCGGACGGCGGCCCGGGGGCTTCTGGAGGTGCCCCTGGGGGGCACGGCCGTGGGCACCGGGGTGAACGCCCACCCCGGGTTCGCCCCCAAGGTCCTCGAACGGCTCGCCGCGGAAACCGGCCACGGGCTCCGCCGGGCCCGGAGCCCGTTCGAGGCCCAGGGGGCCCGGGGCGCCTGCGTGGCCGCGAGCGCCGCCCTGCGGGGGCTCGCCGTGGCGCTTGCGAAGATCGCCAACGACCTTCGCTGGATGGCCTCGGGGCCCCGGGGCGGCCTGGGGGAGATCCGGCTGCCCGAGCTCCAGCCGGGCTCGTCGATCATGCCGGGAAAGGTGAACCCGGTGGTGCCCGAGGCCGTGATCCAGGCCGCGGCGCAGGTGCTGGGAAACGACCTCGCCGTGGCCCAGGGGGGCATGGGCGGGGTGCTCGAGCTCAACCTCATGATGCCCCTGATCGCCCGAAACCTCCTGGAGTCCGTCGCGCTCCTGGCCGGGGCCTGCCGGCTGCTGGCCCGGCGGTGCGTGGCCGGCATCGAGGCGAACCGCGCCCGGTGCCGGGAACTCGCGGCCGCGAGCCCGTCGCTCGTGACCCCGCTGGCCGAGCGGGTGGGGTACGAGGCGGCGGCCCGGGTGGCCCACGAGGCCCTGCGCCGGGGGATCCCGATCGCCCGGGCCGCGGCCGAGATGGGGCTGGGGGACGAGGCTGAGCTCGAACGCCTCCTCGACCCCAAGCGCCTCGTCCGCCCCCGCACATGACCCGGGGTTGGGCTGCCGGGGTTGCGTGCCCTACAATACCCCCGTGGTCCGCCCGCGGGAGGGGCGGCGCGCCGCGTCTCCCCTCCCGGATTCCCGGAGTGAGGAGCCAGACCGCCTTGCGTAGGTTCGCCCTTTTCCTGTTCCTTGTGACGGCCGCCGTCCCCCGCCCCGCCCTGGCCGCCGCCTCGGCCGACCGGGGGTGGCTGAACCTCGCCTGGGACGCCCACGACGCCGGGCTGTTCGAGGAGGCCCTGTCGTACCTGCGGGAGATCCCCGCCGACTCGGAGCTCGCGGCCGACGCCGCGTGGCTCAGGGCCGAGTGCCTGTACGACCTGGGGCGGTACGCCGAGGCCGCCCGGGTGCTCCGGTCGCCGCCGGCGGAGGCCCTCGAGGACCGGGACGCGTTTTTGCGGGATGTGTACTGGGACTGGGCCTGGGACGAGTGGGCCGCCGGCCGGCCGGGCGGAGCGGCGGAGGTGGCCGGCCGGTTCCGGGAGGCGGCCCCCGACGACCCCTACGCCTCGGCGCTGGCGGCGGTGGCCCGGTTCCGGGTGAGGCTCCTCGACGCCCTCGCGGGCCGATCGGCGCCGGTGGCGGTGCGGTGGGCGGTCCCCGCCGGGGACCCGGGGCCCGGCTGGGTGCGGGCACACCCCTGGGATCCGGCCTCCCCCTGGGCTCCCGAGGTCACGTGGGACGACTGGGTCCCGGCCGAGCACCTGGCCCCGGCGAGGGAGGGGCGGGTGGCCTGGGTCCGGGTGGATCCGGCCGCGATCGACCGGGCCCTCGCCGCGGCCCTCCGGCGGATCCCGGGAAGCGTGGTTCGCCGGGACGAGGGGGGATTCCGGGTCGGGTCGGGCGCGGCCGAGGTGTGGGTGGATGCCGGGGAGTGGCGGTTCCGGGCGGCCGTGGAGGCCCTGGGGCCCGAGGGCGCCGCGGCGCTGGCCGCGGCCCGGGCGCGGGAGGCGCTGGAGGCCCAGGCCGGGCTGGCCCGGTGGGTCGAGGCCCACCGGGGCGGCCTCGAGGCGGAGGTCGGCGAGGGCCACGTCCGGATCCGCCATCCCGACACGGGCCGCACCTTCCTGCTCGATCTCGGCGCCTGGGCCGATTGGTTCCGGGACGACCCCGAGGGGTGGGAGGGGTTCTGGGCCGACCTCCGGGCCGAGCTCGGCCGCCCGCCCCGGCCCTACCGGTGCTTTTGCGGAAAGCCCGTGGTGCTGCGGGAGGCCCCGGTGGCCGACCCCGGGGACGCCCTCGTCTGGGAGCGCTCGGGCGGCCATCCGATCGTGCTCCTGGCCCTGTGCCCCGACCATGTGCAGTACGTGACCCAGCGCCTCCTCGAGGAGTGGGGGGTGGGCCTCCGGGACGTGGCCGAACGGGTCCGCAGCGACGCGGCCGAGGCGGAGTGGCGCCTGACGTTCCGCCGCGACGGGAACCGGATTCTCCTCGAGGGGGAGGGCGCGGCCGGGCTTGCCCGGTGGCCCGAACTCCTCCTGGGCGCCCTCGAGCAGGTGGAGGGCCGGGGCGTTCGGGGCCGCGAGGTGCGGGTGGTGGCGCCCACGAGCCGGGCCCTGGTGGTCCTCCCGGCCGAGGCCGGGCCGGCGGCGGAGGAGGGGGCCGTGCGCTGGGGCCTGAAGGCGTCGGGCGGATCGGGGGACCGCATCCATCTGCGGGCGCGGGTGCGGCTTCCGCAGCGTCCCCAGGGCCGGTTCCGGGTGAGCCCGCCGCCATGAGCGTCCGGCGAAGGATCCTGGCGTGGGAGTTGGCGGCCGATCCGGCCGCCACCCGGGCCCTGTACCGGACCATCCCGGCCGGGTTCGCCGCCCGGTGCGGGTGTCCGGCCTGCCGGAACTTCGACGCCGCGCGTCCGGCCGGGTACGGCCCGGAGTTCCGGGCCCTCCTCGCGTCCCTGGGGGTCGACGGGAGAAAGGAAACGGAGGTCCGCTGGGTCACCCCCCTGGAGACCGGGCTCCACCTGTATGCCGGGTTCTACGCCTGTGCGGGGGAGGTCGTGGGGGGGCGGCCCTACCGGGGGTTTCCGTTCGCCACCGCGGCCACCGACGTGTTCGAGCGGGTGGCTCCGCACCTCCACGCCGCGATCCGTGCCTGGCTCGCGCCGGCCCCGCCCTGGGCGGGCCGCCCCGCGCTGCGGATCGAGTTTCTGGTGGCCCTGCCGTGGGTGTTACCGGAGAAGCCGGAAAAGCCCGTGGATCTCGCCTCGGGCGCCCACCTGCGCAATTAGGCCGGCGGCCGGTCGCGGACGGCCTCACCCGCTGTGGCAGTCCTCGCACTCCAAGGGTTTCTTCGCCTTCGGGCCGAAATGGCACTTCCGGCACCTCCCCGTCGGGTTCCCCTCCCCGTGGGCGGCCTGCTCGAGCGAGGGCACGGCCCCGTCGGGCTCGGCCCGATGGCAGGCCCCGCACCGGTGGGCCCCCTCGGAGCGCTCGGGGTGGTGGCAGGTGTCGCAGTGGAACCGCTCGGCGTGCTCCGAGTGGGGGAACAACACGGGCTCCATGTCGCCGTAGTTGGTCACCTGGATTCGTTGCTCAGCGGCGAGGCCCGCCGCCGGTGCGGCGAGAACGAGCCCCAGTGCGAGAAGCCGCGCGACCATCAGCACCTCCTGACACGCTCGGGAACGCCGGGCCGGAATACCTACTGCCAAGCCGGCCCAAAGGTACGTGCCGGGGCGCCGGGGCGCAAGGGTGTGGGGCGCGCGAGCTGTCCGCCAGGAGGCCCAACGTGCGAACGGGTACGGCGAACCTTCCCCTCCACGGTGGCCGAGCGCCCCGGTGGCTCTTCGAGCGCATGGTGCGGCTCGCCCGGGAGATCGTGCGGC
>CAZUYO010000009.1:0-23860 GCA_964624725.1 uncultured Thermodesulfobacteriota bacterium | reverse complement strand
CACGGCCGGAAGCAGGCCCCATGCCCTCGCGATCTCCTTGCGCGCCTGTATTGACACCGGGTTAATAGTGGTCCCGAAGAACGTCGCGGATATCGACGAACGCCCTGCCGGGTGCGGCCGGTAGGGGCGCCTGGGGAGGCGAGGACGCCGCGCGGTGGGGTGCCCGGTGGGTTCCGTGAGATGGGGGGGTGCGAACGCTCACGGCGACGCGGCGAGCGGCCGCTGACCGGCTCGGGGGAACACCGGGCCGAAGGCCTCGCCTCCCGGAGCCGTGCCCCAGAGGGATAGGAACGGATGAAGCGTCTCCAGGCGGCCTCCGCGGCGCTCCATCGCGCCGTGGAGGCCCTGTTGTGTGTTCTGGCGATCGGCATGTCGGCCCTCACGCTGGCCCAGGTGGTGGCCCGGTACGGGCTCAACCACTCGATCTTCTGGAGCGAGGAGGTGGGCCGGATGATCCTGATCGCGCTGACCTTCCTCGGCGCCTCGGCGGCCTGGGCCCGGGGTGCCCATATCGGGATCGACGTGGTGACCGCCCGCCTGCCCGGCGGGGCCCGCCGGTGGGCCCGGGCCTTCGCCTGCCTGTGCGGGCTCGTCTTCGGGGTGTTCCTCGCCCTCTACGGCGCGGAGTTCGCCTGGTTCGCCCGGCGGGGGGTCATGAGCGCCACCGGGTTGAGCCGCAGCGTGCCCGCCGCGGTGGTGCCCCTGGGGGGCGCGATCCTCGCGTTCCACGCCCTCGTGGACCTCCTGGCCACGTTGTGCGGTCGGGGGACCCGCCAATGAGCGTGACCGGCGTGCTGCTCGGGGTTCTGGCGGGGCTTTTTCTCCTCGAGGTCCCCATCGCCGTGGCCATCGGGCTCGCGTCGGTGGCCGCGTTCGTGGCGGGCGGGGACTTTCCGCTCATCACGGCCGTCCAGCGCATGTACGGCGGGGTGGACTCGTTCCCGCTCATGGCCGTGCCGTTGTTCCTCTACGCCGGGGGCCTCATGGAGGTCGGGGGCATCTCCCGGCGCATCGTGGCCTTCGCCGACGCCCTGGTGGGCTGGCTCCCCGGGGGGCTGGCGGCCGTGGCCGTGGCCTCCGCCATGTTCTTCGCCGGCATCTCCGGTTCGGCCGCCGCCGACACCGCGGCGGTGGGCGGCATCCTCGTGCCCGCCATGATCTCCCGGGGTTACGCGCCGGCGTTTGCCGGAGCGGTGCAGTCCGCCGGCGGGAGCATCGGGGTGGTCATCCCGCCCTCGATCCCGATGATCATCTTCGGGTTCCTGACCGGGGCGAGCATCGGCAAGCTGTTCGCCGGCGGCATCCTGCCCGGGGTGCTGATGGGCACGAGCCTCATCGCGGTGAGCGCCCTGGTGTCCCGCCGCCGGGGGTACGGGGCCAGCCAGGCCTTCTCGCTGGCGCGGGTTTGGACCACGTTCCGGGACGCCCTCTGGGCCCTGGGGGCCCCGGTGGTCATCCTCGGCGGCATCCTGGGCGGCGTGTTCACGGCCACCGAGTCGGCCGCCGTGGCCGTGGGCTATGCGGTGTTCGTCGGCCGGTTCGTGTACCGGGAGCTGCGCTGGCGCGACATGCCGGCGATCTTCGTGCGCGGCTCCATCACGGCGGCCGTGATCCTGTTCATCATCGCGGCCGCGAGCGCGTTCTCGTGGCTCCTGGCCATCGAGGACATCCCCTCGCGCCTGAGCGCGGCGCTCCTGGGGATCACCGAGAACCCGGTGCTCCTCATGCTGCTGGTGAACGCCGTGCTCCTCCTGGCGG
The DNA here is from genome assembly GCA_964624725.1 of uncultured Thermodesulfobacteriota bacterium. Taxonomy (GTDB): domain Bacteria; phylum Desulfobacterota; class Deferrisomatia; order Deferrisomatales; family Deferrisomataceae; genus Deferrisoma. The sequence goes on along the minus strand of CAZUYO010000009.1, from coordinate 22,102 downwards.
GAACCTTTGTCGAGACCACCGCCAGCCTCATCCTGCTGGTGCCCGTGATCGTGCCGCTGGCGCCCAAGCTCGGGGTGGACCTGACCCAGCTCGGGGTCATCGTGGTCATGAACCTGGCCATCGGCATGCTGACCCCGCCGCTGGGCATCTGCCTGATCGTGAGCTGCGCGCTGGCCAACGAACGCATCGCGGCCATCAGCCGGGCGGTGCTGCCGTTCCTCCTGGTGCTTCTCGCGGATCTGCTGCTCGTGAGCTTCTGGCCGCCGCTGACCGGCTGGCTCTCCGGCTGAGCGGCCCCCGGGCGGCTTTGACCCCGGGGGGACCCGGTGTTACGTTTTGCGGCGCTTTCGCCCCCCCGACCGAGGTTCGCCATGGCGAGGGACTGGTTCTGGCTCTCCTGCCGCCACGAGATCGATCGGCTGTTCGACACCCTGGTCCACACGGCCTGGGGCCAGGCCCCCGGCGCGGCGCCCGCCTGGAGCCCCGCCGTGGACGTGGTGGAGGAGGACGACCGGTACCGGATCGAGATGGATCTGCCGGGCGTGGAGACGAACGACCTGAACATCACGGCCGAGCCGGGCGCCCTGCGGATCGAGGGGGTGCGCCGCCGCCGGCTCCCCGGGGGAGGAACCCGCCAGCACCTCTCCGAGCGGCCCGCCGGGCCGTTCCGCCGGAGTTTCCGGCTCCCCTCCGACGCCGACCCCAACACGGTCCGGGCCCGGCTCCGGGACGGGGTGCTGGTGGTCGAGATCGGAAAACGGGGGTGAGGACGGGGCGTCCCGGGGAGGGGCAGCCTCCGGGCGCGCCGACCCCGACGGGGAGCAGCCCCCCGGGGCGGTGACGCCGGGTCGGTCCCCGGGAGCCGCCCCGCCAGATGGCCCAGCAGGAGGAATCCCGATCCCATGGCCCGCACGAAGCGCGCAAGGAAGCCGAGGGAGCTCGGCCCCGACGACCTGGGCCCCCACATCCGGCCCGAGGAGTTTCCGTTCGAGACCACGGCCGAGGTGGAGCCCCGCCGGAGCCCGCTGGGCCAGGAGCGGGCCCTGCGCTCGCTCCGGCTCGGCACCCGCATCCGGGCCCCGGGCTACAACGTGTTCGTCCTGGGGCTCACGGGCGGCCGCAAGGAGGCCCTGCTCCGGGAGCTCATCCGGGAGAACCTGCCCCCGCTCCCCCCGCCGCCCGACTGGGTGTACGTGTACAACTTCCGGGATCCGGACCGGCCCCTGGCCCTGCGGCTCGAGCCGGGCCAGGGCCGCCAACTGGCCCGGGACATGGAGGGGTTCGTCGAGACCCTGCGGCGGAAGATCCCGGAGGCGTTCCAGGCCGAGACCTTCGAGCAGGAAAAGGAGGCCCTCTCCAAGAAGTACGACGCCCGGATCCAGGAGCTCCGGGAGCGGTTCGAGGCCTCGGCCCGCGAGAAGGGCCTGGTGGTCCAACCCACGCCCCAGGGCCAACTGCTCTTTGTCCCCCTCATCGACGGCAAGCCCATCGAGGACCCCTCCCAGTACGAGGCCCTCCCCGACGAGGAGAAGCAGCGCATCCGGGAGGCCCAGGAGGCCCTGGGCCGGGAGGCCCGGGAGCTGTTCAAGAAGCAGCGGGAACTGATGGAGGCCCTGGGCCGGGAGGTCCAGCAGATCGTCAAGGTGTACGCCGCCCGCATCGTGGACCCCCTGATCGAGGAGATCGCCGCGCGCTACGCGAACCCCCGGGTGGGGGAATACCTCAAGGCCGTGCGGGACCACACCCTGGAGAACCTGGAAAAGTTCCGGCAGGAGGACGAAAAGCCCGCCCTTCCGCTCCCGCTGCCGATGCTCCGGGCGCTGCAGGCCGACCGGTTCCTCGAGTACCGGGTGAACGTGGTGGTGGACAACGAGGGCCGCGACGCGGCCCCCGTGCTGACCGAGGAGAGCCCCACCTACCGGAACCTGTTCGGCGCCATCGAGAAGGTGGTGGACGAGACCGGGAAACTCGTGACCAACTTCACCCGGATCAAGTCCGGGAAGATCCTCCAGGCGTCGGGCGGATACCTGGTGTTCAACCTGGAGGACGCCATCACCGAGCCCTTCGTCTGGAAGAGCCTCAAGCGGGTGCTCCGGAGCGGGCTGGTGGAGATCGAGAGCTACCAGCCCCTGAGTTTCCTGAGCGTGGCGGGGCTCGTGCCCGAGCCGATCCCGGTGAACACCCGGATCGTGGTGTACGGGAGCCGGCTCCTGTTTCACATCCTGTCGTTCTGGGATCCCGAGTTCGCCGAGTGCTTCAAGGTGATCGCCGACTTCGGACCCGACACCGACCGGGACGGCGACGGGGTGCTGGCCTACGCCCAGCGCATCGCCCACATCTGCCAGGCGGAGGGCCTGCCGCCCTTCGACCGGGGGGCCGTGGCCGAGGTGGTCCGGTTCGGGGCGCGCCGGGTGGAGCACAAGGAGAAGATCTCGGCCGTGCTCGAGGACGTGGACGACCTGGTGCGGGAGGCCGGGTTCTTCGCGGCCGAGGCCGGCGCACCGCGGGTCCTGGCCGAGCACGTGCGCCAGGCCCTGGAGGACCGGATCTTCCGCTGGAACCGGGTGGAGGAGCGGATCCGGGAACTCATCGCCGAGGGCACCCTTCTCGTGGACGTGGACGGGAAGAAGGTGGGGCAGGTCAACGGGCTTGCGGTCCTGAGCCTCGGGGAGTACGCCTTCGGCCGGCCCTCGCGGGTCACCGCGAGCCTCGGCATGGGCACGGCCGGCATCGTGAACATCGAGCGGGAGGCCCGGCTCTCCGGCTCCACCCACGACAAGGGGGTCCTGATCCTCGCCGGCTACCTCCGGAACCGCTTCGGCCGGAACCGGCCGCTGTCGTTTTCGGCCTCGCTCGCGTTCGAGCAGTCCTACGGGGGGATCGACGGCGACAGCGCCTCGTCCACCGAGCTCTACGCCCTCCTTTCCCGCCTGGGGAACCTGCCCCTGCGCCAGGACATCGCCGTGACCGGGTCGGTGAACCAGAACGGCGAGGTCCAGGCGATCGGCGGGGTGAACGAGAAGATCGAGGGCTTCTACCGGGTGTGCAAGGCCGTGGGACTCACGGGCCGCCAGGGGGTCATGATCCCCGAGGCCAACGTGCGCCACCTGGTGCTCCACCCCGAGGTGGTGGAGGCCGTGCGGGCCGGCCGGTTCCACATCTACCCCGTGCGCACCGTGGACGAGGGGATGGAGATCCTCACCGGGATCCGCGCCGGTCAACCCGGGGAACCCGGCACCGTGAACGGCCTCGTGGACGAGGCCCTCGAGGAGCTGGACCGGCGCCTGCGGGAGCGCAACCAGGGCAAGGAGAAGAAGGAAAACGGCCAGGACAAGGCGGAAGAGCAGGAGCCCCCCGGGGAACCGCCCCCCCCGCCGAAACCGCCCGAACCCGAGGGCGGGGAGTCGTGAGCGCACAGGGCCCGCCCGTCGGCGGACCGCCTTCCAACGGGGTAGAGGCGCCCCGGACGGGGGCGCGGCCGCCGGTCACGGGGGGTGATTGCGCCACCCCCACGGCGGATACCGCCGGAACGTCGGCCCCTGGTGCGGCACCCGCTCTTACAGGCGGGGCTTGGCGGTATCTCCCGAACCCATGGGGTTCGGCCTTCCGGCTTTCCAGCCTCCCAGCTTCCCAGCGGTGAAGATTCATGGACGACGCACCCGATGTGACCCCATCCCGGCCGGTGGTGCTCCCCCGGCCGGAACATCCCATCAGCCGCAAGCTCATCGACCCGGACGCCCTGTGGATCCTCCGGCGGCTCCACCGGGAGGGGTACCTCGCCTACCTCGTCGGGGGGGCCGTGCGGGACCTCATGCTGGGCCGGGAGCCCAAGGATTTCGACGTGGGCACCAACGCCCGGCCCAGCGAGATCCGGCGAATGTTTCGGAACTCGCGGCTCATCGGCCGGAGGTTCCGGATCGTCCACGTGTACTTCCGCCGGAAGGGGCAGCCGGAGAAGATCATCGAGGTGAGCACGTTCCGGGGCCAGGCCACCTGGGACGAGGAGCCGGATCCCGGGGAGATCCCCCCCGAGGACCTGGACCTCACGGGCAACGTGTTCGGCACCCCCGAGGAGGACGCCTGGCGCCGGGACTTCACCGTGAACGCCCTGTTTTACAACATCGCGGACTTCACGGTGGTGGACCACGTGGGGGGGATCGAGGACCTGCGGCGGGGGGTGATCCGGATCATCGGCGACCCGGACGACCGGTTTGCCGAGGATCCGGTGCGCATGCTCCGGGCCGTGGAGTTCGCCACCCGCCTGGGCTTCCGCCTCGACCCCGAAACCGAGGCGGGCATCCGGCGAAACGCCCCCCGCATCGCCGAGGCCTCGCCGGCCCGGTTGCGGGAGGAGCTGCGGCAACTGGCCGAGCGGGGCATCCTGGCCGAGGTGCTGGCCCGGGCCCACGACCTGGGCCTTTTCGAGGCCCTCCTGCCCGACGTCGAGGAGGTGGAGGGGGTGTTCCCGCTCCTGGAGCGGCTGGACGAGGCGGCCCGGGCCGGCGAACGGGTGCTCGAGTCCCGCACCCTGGCGGCCCTGGTGCTCCCCACCGTGGCCCGGCGCTACCCCCTGGCCCCCGGCGCGAACCTGGAAGAGGCCCAGCAGGCCATCGCCCCGCCGGTGGAGTCCCTGGGCCGGCGGTACAACGTGTCGTCCTTCATCCGGCACGAGGCCCGGGAACTGCTCCTCTCCCTCTACCGCATCGCCCGGGGCAAGGCCTACCGCACCAAGGGCCGGTTTGTCCGGAAGCCCGAGTTCCCCGAGGCCTGGGCCTGGTTCAACGCCTGGGCCCGGATCGCGGGCGATCTCGACGAGGTGGTGGCCTACTGGGAGAAGTACCTGGAGAACCTGAACCGCCCCAAGGGCGCCGGCAAGGGCCGCAAGCGAAAGCGCCGGCGGAAGAAAAAACCCGGCTCCCCCGGCCCGGGCGCCCCCTCCGGCGAACCCGCGGGCGGCGAGTAGGGGTTCCGGATTCCCCGCTCGATGCGCCCTCCCCCGCGCCCGCCGGGGGCTCCCGAACACAAAACCGGGCCGCCCCGCAGGGCGGCCCGGTACACGTTTGCGGTAGGCTTCCCAGCCTTCTAGCCTTCTAGCCTTCTAGCCTCCTAGCCCATCAGATACTCGTGGATCGCGTCGGCCGCCTTGCGGCCGGCGCCCATGGCCAGGATCACGGTGGCCGCCCCGGTCACCACGTCGCCGCCCGCGTACACCCCGGGCATGGTGGTGGCGCCGGTGGTCTCGTCGGCCTGGATGGTGCCCCACCGGGAGGTCTGGATGGCCGGGGTGGTCGACGGGATCAGGGGGTTCGGGGCGTTCCCGATGGCCACCACCACGGCGTCCACCTCGAGCTCGAACTCCGAGTCCGGGATCGGCACCGGCCGGCGGCGGCCCGACTCGTCGGGTTCGCCGAGCTCCATGCGCACGCACTCCAGGGCCCGCACCCAACCGTTCTCGTCGCCGATCACCCGCTTGGGGTTCGTGAGGAGCTGAAACTCCACCCCCTCCTCCTCGGCGTGGTGGATCTCCTCGGCCCGGGCCGGCATCTCGTCCCGGCTCCGGCGGTACACGATGATGGACCGCTCGGCCCCGAGCCGAAGCGCCGTGCGCGCGGCGTCCATCGCCACGTTGCCGCCGCCCAGGATCGCCACCCGCTTCGCCCGGGCGATGGGGGTGTCGTACTCGGGGAAGAGGTAGGCCTTCATCAGGTTCGACCGCGTGAGGTACTCGTTGGCCGAGTAGACGCCGTTGAGGTTCTCGCCCGGGATGCCCATGAACTTGGGAAGCCCCGCGCCGGCGCCCACGAACACGGCGTCGAACCCGTCCTCCTTGATGAGCTCCTCGACGGTGCGCATCTTGCCCACCACGAAGTTCGTGACGATCTCCACCCCCATCTTCTGGAGATAGTCCACCTCGGCCTGCACGATGGCCTTGGGCAGCCGGAACTCGGGGATGCCGTACACCAGCACCCCGCCGGGCTTGTGGAGCGCCTCGAACACCGTCACATCGTGGCCCTTCCGGATGAGGTCGCCGGCCACCGTGAGGCCGGCCGGGCCGGACCCCACCACGGCCACCCTCTTCCCGGTCTTCGGCGGCAGCTCGGGGATCTTCACCGCCCCCTGGGCCCGCTCCCAGTCGGCCGCGAACCGCTCCAGGCGGCCGATGGCCACGGGGTCGCCCTTCTTGCCCAGGATGCAGTAGGCCTCGCACTGGTTCTCCTGGGGGCACACCCGGCCGCACACGGCCGGCAGGCTGTTCTTCTCCTTGAGGATCTCGACGGCCCGCTGGAAATTGCCCGCCTCGATCTCGGCGATGAAGTCGGGGATGAACACCTCCACCGGGCACCCCTTGCGGCACGCGGGCTTTTTGCACTTCAGGCACCGGGACGCCTCGAGCCGGGCCATCTCGGGGGTGTAGCCCAGGGGCACCTCGTCGAAGTTCCGGGCCCGCACCTTCGGGTCTTGCTCGGGCATCGGGGTGCGGGGGGGACGCTCTTTCTTCGCCATGGCTCCATGACCTCCGTCAGGGGGCGAGCCGCCCCCGGTTTGTCTGGATGGGTAACCGAACCGCCGCTCCTCAGCCGTGGCACTGGTGCCCGGCGTGCTGCTCCGACCAGATCTGCATGGCCCGGCGTTCGTCCTCCACGTACATCCGAAGCCGCTTCGCCAGCTCGTCGAAATCCACCTTGTGGCCGTCGAACTCGGGGCCGTCCACGCAGGCGAACTTGGTCTCGCCCCCCACGGTGACCCGGCAGGCCCCGCACATCCCGGTGGCGTCCACCATGATGGGATTGAGGCTCACCACGGTGTGGACCCCGTAGGGTTCGGTGACCCGGCAGCAGGCCCGCATCATGGGCACCGGGCCGATCGCCACCACGAGGGCCACGTTCTCCTTGCCCTCCCGCTCGATGACCTGCTTTAGGACGTCGGTCACGAACCCGTGATGGCCGTAGGAGCCGTCGTCGGTGGCCACCAGGAGCTCGTCGCTCGCCCGCCGCATCTCGTCCTCCATGATGAGGAGCTCCTTGGTGCGGGCGCCGATGATCGAGACGACGCGGTTGCCGGCCTCCTTGAGGGCGCAGGCGATGGGATGGACCGGCGCCACCCCGATCCCCCCGCCCACGCACACCGTGACCCCGTCGAACGTCTCGATGTGGGTGGGCTTGCCCATGGGCCCGGCCAGGTCGAGGAGCGCGTCCCCGGCCTGCAGGCTGCCCAGCTCGCTCGTGGTCTTGCCCACGGCCTGGAACACCAGGGTGATCGTGCCCGCCTCGGGATCCTTGTCGGCCACGGTCAGGGGGATCCGCTCCCCCTTCTCGTGGACCCGGAGGATCACGAAATTGCCGGCCCGGTGCTTGCGGGCGATCTCGGGGGCCCGAATCACCATGCGATGCACCGTGGGCGCCAGGGTCTGCTTTTCCACGATGGTAAACAAGCCTCTTCCTCCCGCCGGAAAACACGGCTTCTGCCAGGGTTGCGAAAGTTCCCGCGCGCACATATAGAAGACCGCCCCCCGCGGTGTCAACCCGGGTGAGACCGAACCGGGGCAAGAGCGGGGAGTTCCGAAAACCGGGTTCCGCCCAAGGAAACACCCGACGGCCGTCGCGGCCCCGGCTCGACGGGCGGTCTCAGGGCGACGGCCCGCCCGACGAGACCGGGGGCCCGCCCAGGAGCGCCCGTGCCGGGTCCAGCCGGTCGTAGGCGTCCAGGGCCGTGAGAACCTTTTTCACGTAGCGCCGGGTCTCCCGGTACGGGATCGACTCCACGAACACGTCCAGGGGCTCCCCCTTCCATCGCCGCCGCCACCGCTCCACGGCGGCGGCGCCCGCGTTGTAGGCGGCCACCGCCGCCACCAGGTCGCCCCCGAACCGGTCGAGGAGATCCCGGAGGTGCCGGGCCCCGAACCGAAGCGCCAGGGCCGGGTCGAAGAGGGCCTCGGGCTCGAAGGGGTCCACCCCGAGCCGCCGGGCCACGGCCTCGGCGGTGGAGGGGATGAACTGGGTGAGGCCCCGGGCCTCCCACGGGGAGTAGGCCTTCGGGTCGAAATGGCTCTCGGTGTGGGCCAGGGCCAGGAGGAGGTGGGGGTGGACCCCGGCCTCGGCCGCCGACCGGGCCGCCTCCTCGGGAAACGCCACCGGAAACGCGAGGCCCTCGGCCGACAGCGGGTCCGGCGCCCCCTGCGGGGGCCAGTCGGCCCAGCCGCGGGAGGCGGCCCGGATGGCCCCGGCGTAGTCCCCGGCCCAGTAGCGCAGCCGGGCCGCCGCCTCGCCCCGGGCCGGGGCCCCCGCGAGGAGGCGCCGGGCGGCCTCGTCCAGCCCGAGGCGCAGGTACACGCCCGGCCGGCCGGCGGCGTGCAGGTCTTCCAGGGTCGGGGGCCAGTAGGGCAGGGGCTCCGAAACCGGGCGCCGGGGATCCGGGGGAGCCCAGCCCCCCGGGCTCCCTTCGTCCTCCCAGTGGGCCGCGAGGAGGGCGTAGTACCCCAGGGGGTGTTCGGCGACGAGGGTTCGCCGCGCGGCCTCGGCCCCCTGCCCGTCCCCGGCCGCCGCCAGGGCCCGGGCCCGCCAGTAGAGGCCCCGGGCCCGCCGCCACCCGGGGGCCGCCCCCCGGGCCGAGGCCCCGAAGGCCCGGGCCGCCTCGGCGAACCGGCCCTGGCGGAACGCGTCCCAGCCCAGGTTGAACCGGGCGTCCCGGGCCTCGTCGCTCCCGGGATAGGCCGCGAGCAGCCGGCCCCGGGCCCGGGCCGCCTCGTCCCACAGGCGGCGGCCCTCGAACACCCGGTAGGCCTGGTAGAGATAGAGGGGCGCCCGGCGGCTCCGGGGGTAGCGCTCGGCGAGCCGCACCAGGTCCGGGGCCCCCTCGTCCCCCCGGTCGAGGCCGAACAGGCACCGCGCCCGGTAGAACCGGGCCCGCTCCTCGGTACGGGGATCCCGGGCCGCCCGGCCCAGCGGCTCCAGGGCTTCGTCATACCGCCGCAGGAAGTAGAGGGCCTTCCCCAGGGCCAGATCCACCTCGGGTTCGATGCGGCTCCCCGGGAGGAGCCGGCGGCGCAGCTCCCGCAGGGTCTCCACCGCCTCGACCCGCCGGCCCCGGTCCAGAAGGCGCTTCCCCCGGGCGAAGATCCGCTCCCCGGCGACCGGCTTGAACGGATCGCCCCGGCCGGCCGCGGCGAGGACCGGCTCGGCCGCCCGGCTCTCGGGCCGGTGGGCGAACTCCACCCACAGCCGTTCGGCCACCCCGAGCGCCTCGTCGGCCCGGCCGGCCGCGGCGAGCGCGTCGAGCCGCCCCACCAGCGCCCGCACCTCCCAGTCCTCGTCGGGGGCGGCCTTCGCGAGGCGCGCCCAGTGCGCGGCCGCCTCCGCGCGCCGGCCCTCCGCCGCGGCCGCCTCGGCGAGGAACGCCAAGGCCTCGGGCAGAAACGGGCTCGGGGGACTCGCCCCGGCCACCGCCCTCCAGTGGGGCGCCGCCTCGTCCGGCGGAAGGAGGCGCCCGAGGGCCGCGTGCACCGCGTCGGCCGGCTCGAAGCCCCCGGCCAGGAGCTCCCGGTAGATCGCCACGGCCGCCCCGGGATCCCCGTCCTCCAAGCCCCGGGCCTCCCGAAACCGGGCCTCCGCGGCGGAGGCCGTGGGGAACCGCTCCCACACGGCCGCCCGGGCGACAACCGCCGCCGCCCACGGTACAATGGCCACCAGAAGGAAGCGGGCCGCGAGCCGCGCGGCGCCGCCTCGTCGCATCCGACCGTTCACGCTGCCTCCTCGGGCCGGAGACCGGCCCGGCCCGCGCACGGGAGAGACCCTGCCATGCCCCCCCGTCCGTCCGACCCCATCCGCTGGATCCCGGTCCGCCAGGACCTGCCGGTGCCCCGCGTTCCCGACCCCGTGGCGGCGCTTCGGGACGCCCTCGGGCGCGCCCCCCGTCCCCCCCGGGGCCGGGTGGCCGTGCCGGTGGGAAGCCGCCACATCCCGGGCCTCCCGGAACTGGTGCGGGAACTGGTGGGGTGGCTCCGGGCCGAAGGCGCCGACCCCTTCGTAGTGCCCGCCATGGGGACCCACGGGGGGGCCACCCCGGCCGGACAACGGGACACCCTCGCGCGCCTGGGGATCACCGGGGAGACCGTCGGGGCGCCGGTGGTCTCCGACGCCGAGGTGGTGCGCCTGGGCGAGGCCGCGCCGGGGCTTCCGGTGTGGTGCGACCGGGCCGCCGCCGAGGCCGCGGCCGTGGTGCCGTTGCACCGGGTCAAGCCCCACACCGCGTTCCGGGGGGTTCTCGAAAGCGGGCCCACGAAGCTCCTGGCCGTGGGGATCGGGAAGGCCGCGAGCGCCCGGGCGGTGCACCGGTACGGCCCGGCCGAGGCCCTGCCCCGCATCCTTTCGTTTTGGCTCGCCTCGGGGCGCCTGCCCTTCGGGATCGGGCTCGTGCCCAACGCCCGGGGCGAGGTGGCCCACCTGGAGCTCCTGACCGCCCCCTCCTGGCTCGATGCCGAGCACCGGCTCCTCGAGCGGGCCCGGGCGCTGGCGCCCCGGCTCCCGTGGGACGACCTGGATCTGCTGGTCGTGGAGCGGATCGGCAAGGATATCTCGGGAACCGGCATGGATCTCCACGTGATCGGGCTCGAGCGGCGGTTTCCGGGATGCGGGGCCACGCCCCGCATCCGCAGGGTGGTGGCCCTCGGGCTCACGCCGGCCTCCGGCGGAAACGCCAACGGCGTGGGCTACGCCGACGTGGTCACCCGCCGGCTCGCCGACGCGATCGACTGGGGCGCCACCTACGCCAACGCCCGGGCCACCGGATTCCTCGAGGCCGCCCGGCTGCCCTACGTGGCGGACGACGCCGGGGACGCGATCGGGGCGGCCCTCGACGCGCTCGGCACCGACGCCGAAACCGTCCGGGCGGTTCGGATTTCCGACACCGGCCATCTGGAACGGTTCCGGGTCAGCCCCGCCCTCGCCGACCCCCTGCCTCCGGGTGTCCACAGGGATTGTGGATAACCTGTGGATGGGCCTGTGGACGATCGGCCCGAAGGCCGTGGTTTCGGCCCCTCTTCCGGGGTGCACTTTTTTTGTGCGACCCCGATAAAAATTAGACAAAACAAAGCAATTCCAATGGGTTACACACATATCGAACCCCGGCGCCGGCCCGACCGAACCCCGCCGGCGCCGAACCCGCCGGCCGGCCCCGAAGTTTTCCACACGGTGCGCCCGGGGAGGCCTACGCCTCCCGGTGTCCCGGCCGTTTCCGCCGGTCGAGGTAGTCCGCGTAGAACGCCCGTTTGAAGGCGCGGAACCGATCCTCCAGGATCGCCTCCCGGGCCCGGGCCATGAGCTGGGTGTAGAAGAAGATGTTGTGCACCGTGGCGAGGGCCTTGCCCAGGGGTTCGTCCACCGCGAACAGGTGGTGCAGGTACGCCCGGGAGAACCGCCGGCAGGTGGGGCAGGCGCAGGAGGTGTCCACGGGGTAGCGGTCCTTGCGGTACTGGGGCCGGTGGATCCGCATCTTCCCGGTCCAGGTGAACAGGGTCCCCCCCCGGGCGAACCGGGCCGGGATGATGCAGTCGAACATGTCCATGCCCCGCTCCACGGCCTCGAGGATGTCCTCGGGCTTTCCCACGCCCATGAGGTACCGGGGCTTGTCCTCCGGCAGGAACGGCTCCGACATCTCCACGGCCCGCTTCATGAGCTCGTGGCCCTCCCCCACGCTCACCCCGCCCACGGCGTACCCCGGGAACTCCATGGCCGCCAGGGCCCGGGCGCACCGTTCCCGCAGGTCGGGGTACACGGAGCCCTGGACGATGCCGAAGAGCGCCTGGTCGGCCGGCCGGCGGTGGGCCTCGAGGGAGCGCGCGGCCCAGCGCAGGGTCCGTTCCACCGAGGCGGCGGCGTAGGCGTGCTCGGCCGGGAACGGGATGCACTCGTCGAAGGCCATGATGATGTCGGCCCCCAGATCGTTCTGGGTCCGGATCGAGGCCTCCGGGGTCAGGAGCAGGGTCTCGCTCCCCTCCCTGTCCAGCGGAAACCGCACCCCCTCCTCCTCGATGACCCGGCCGGGCAGGCTGAACACCTGGAACCCCCCGGAATCGGTGAGGATCGGGCCCGACCACCCCATGAACCCGTGGAGCCCGCCGCACCGGCGCACCACGGCGGGCCCGGGCTGGAGCAGGAGGTGGTAGGTGTTGGCGAGCACGATCCGCCCCCCGGCCCGGGCCACGAACTCCGGGTCCACGATCTTCACGGCCGCCTGGGTGCCCACCGGCATGAACACCGGGGTTTCCACCGCGCCGTGGGGGGTGTGGAGCACCCCGGCCCGGGCCCGGGTGCCGCGGTCTCGGTGCACGAGTTCGTATCGGACGGGTTGGCTCACGTTCGGTTCATCCGGTCGAGTTTCGCGTAAAGGGTGTTTCGGTTGATTCCCAGAAGTTCGGCCGCCCGGATCCGCACCCCCCCGGCCCGTTCCAGCGCCCGGGTCACGGCGACCCGGTCGAGGCGGTCCACCAGCGCCCGGTACACCCCCTCCGGGGGCGGCCGGTCCAGGAGCTCCTCCACCCACCGGCCGAGCACCTCGTCCGGCGTTCCCGGCGCCCGGCCGGCCCCGCCCGCCGCCTCCACGTGTTCGGCCCTCACCTCGCCCCCGCCGGCCCGGGCCGCGGCCTCGCGCACCACCCCCTCGAGCTCGGCCACGTTCCCGGGCCAGGCCCGGCTCCGCAGGGCGGCCTCGGCCTCCTCGGAGAACCGGGCGGCCGGGCCCGCCAGGCGGGCCAGGAGGGCCCGGGCCAGGGGCACCACGTCGGCCTGGGCCTCGGAGAGCGAGGGCACGTGGATCGGCAGGGCGGCCAGCCGGCGGTAGAGATCGTCGCGGAACGCCCCCCGCCGCACGGCCTCGGCGAGTTCCGGCCCCGCCGAGGCCACGATCCGGGGGTCACCGGTTCGCAGGAGCCGGAGGAGCACGGCCTGGAGGTCGGGCGGCAGGCGCTCCACATCCTTGAGGTACAGGGTGCCCCCCGCGGCCCGTTCCGCCGCCCCGCCGGGCCCGAACAGGGCCCGCTCCAGGTCCCCGGGCTCCCGTTCGGCACAGGGGACCTCCACGAACGGGCCCGGAAGGGCGGAGGCGGCGTGGATCGCCCGGGCCACGAATCCCCGGCCCGTGCCGGGGGCGCCCGTGATCAAGGCGGGGGAACGGCCCCGGGCCGCGAGCCGTACCTGGTCCCACACGGCGGCCCGGGCCGGGCTCTGGCCCACCCAGGCCGGGGGGCCGTAGCGCTCCTGGAACGCCTCCCGGAGCCGCCGGTTCTCCTCCTCCAGGGCCCGGCGGTCGCTCCGGAGCTGCCGTTGGGTGCGCACGGCCTGGGCCACCAGCGCGGCCACCACCTGGAGCACCCGCAGGTCGTCCTCGAGCGCGTCCCCCGCCGCGGGCAGCCGGTCGGCCGAGAGCACCCCCACGGTTTCGCCCCCCAGTTTGACGGGCACGCACAAGAACGCCACCCGGGAGCGGTCGAGCCCGGCCCGGGCGCCCGTTCGGTCCAGGAACAGGGGTTCCGCCCCGATGCTCGGGATCACCATGGGCTCCCCCCGTTCGAGCACCCGCCCCATCACCCCCTCGCCCACCCGGTACCGGCCCCGCCGGATCTCGGCCGGGGTGAGCCCGTGGGCCACCTCGATCACGAGCTCCCCGGTGCCCGGGTCCACGAGCGCCAGCGTGCCCCGCTGCATGCCGAGCTCCTCGGCCAGGATCCGGAGCACGGGCCCCACGGCCTCGGTCAGATCGAGGGAGGCCCCCACGGCCTGGCTGACGCGGTAGAGCGCCCGCAGTTCCCGCACGGTGCGGGGTGTGGAGCGGGGGGTCGCGGATTCGGTCATCGAAGGCCTCGGCACGGAGCGGGGAGGCACCGAGTATAGGGGCGCCCCGGCAGGGGGTCAAAACCCCGGCCGGTTTGGCCAGCCCAAAACCAAACCCCACGGTTTCACACCCCGTTTTAGGTTCTTGACACCCCTACGGTCCTTCACTAAGATGCGCGCCACCCCGGATCTGGGCCCGGGGACGGACCGTTTCGTTTTGCCAAAAAGGAGGTCGACCCATGCGTAAGAAGCTTCTTCTCACCGCGGCGGTGGCGTGCATGGCGGCGACGGCGGCCTGGGCCGCCGACACCATCAAGATCCCGGTGGCCTCGCCGTTCACCGGCCCCCTGGCCTCCTTCGGCGAGGGGGTGAAGAACGGCGCCCTGCTCAAAGCCGAGGAGATCAACGCCGCCGGCGGCATCAACGGCAAGAAGGTGGAGATCCTCCTGGAGGACGAGCTGTGCGACCCCAAGGAGGCCGCCAACGTGGCCACCAAGCTCGCCGGCGACAAGGAGATCGCGGTCGTGGTGGGTCACCTGTGCTCCTCGGCGAGCCTCGCGGCCGCGCCCATCTACAAGGACGCCAAGCTTCCGGCCATCTCCCCGGCCTCGACCAACCCGAACCTGTGTAAGTCGAGCCCCTACTACTTCCGGAACGTGTACAAGGACGACTTCCAGGGCGCGTTCCTGGCCCGGTACGTGGACGAGGCCCTGGGCTGGAAGAAGATCGCCATCTTCTACGAGACCAACGACTACTCGATCGGCCTGAAGGACGCCTTCGTGGCCGAGGCCAAGAAGCGGGGCATCCGGATCGTGGGCACCGAGGCCTACACCTCCGACACCACCGACTTCACGCCCCAGCTCTCCAAGTTCAAGATGATGAAACCCGACGCCATCTTCATCCCCGGCTACGCGCCCCAGGGCACCCTGATCGTGAGCCAGGCCGCCAAGCTCGGCATGAAGGTGGGCTTCTTCGGCGCCGACGGCCTCGATGACGACGTGATGCTCAAGAACCCCGACGCCGAGGGGCTCTTCGTGACCACGCCGTTCCTGCCCGACGCGGCCGGCCCGGATGCCCAGGGCTTCATCAAGGCCTACAAGGCCAAGTACGGGATCGAGCCCAACTGGTTCGCGGCCAACACCTACGACGCCGTGGGCCTGGCGGCCCAGGCCATCGCCAAGGTGGGGCTGGACCGGGAGAAGATCCGGGAGTACCTGGCGAGCCTGAACTCCCCCGAGAAGGCCTACAAGGGCGTGACCGGGGCCACCTACTTCGACGAGAACGGCGACTGCCTCAAGTCCGCCTTCATCAAGGAGATCCGGGGCGGCAAGTGGGTGAGCGCCAAGAAGCAGCTGCAGTAGCCCCGATCTGAGTCGGGACGATCCGGGAACAGGTAGGCGGGGAGCCTACCTGTTCCCGCGTTTAGGCCCCGCGTTTTTCGGGACGGGTGGGGCCTTCGGTCGCCCACCCGCCCCGATCTGAACCACCGGAACCCCCATCGGGGTTCCCCCTGACCCGCTTGGCTGCGAGGCGGCCGAGGAGGACCCGGCGGTGGACTGGCAAAACCTGTTCGACATGTCGTCGCTCTTCCTGCAGCAGCTCGTCAACGGGCTCACGGTGGGCGGCGTGTACGCGCTGATTGCCGTGGGCTACACCATGGTCTACGGGGTGATCGAGCTCATCAACTTCGCCCACGGCGAGATCTACATGTTCGGGGCGTTCATCGCCTACCACCTGGTCACGGTGTACAAGGTGCCGTTCTTCGTGGCGGGCCTCGTGGCCGTGGCCACCTGCGCGGTGATCGGGGTGCTGCTGGACCTCGTCGCCTACCGCCCCCTGCGCAACGCCCCCCGCCTCGCCGCTCTGATCACGGCCATCGGGATGAGCATCTTTTTCCAGAACGTCGCCCTCATCAAATGGGGCGCCATGATCAAGAGCTACCCGCTCGAGGCGCTGCCCGCGTTCTTCTCGGACGTGGCGGTGCAGATCGGCGACGTGCAGGTCACCTGGCTCCAGGTGTTCATCCTGGCCACGACCCTGGTGCTCATGTACGTCCTCCACACCATCATCCACCGCACCAAGGTGGGCACGGCCATGCGGGCCATCGCCCAGGACAAGCGCGCCGCGGCGCTCATGGGGATCAACGTGAACCGGGTGATCTCGTTCACCTTCGCCCTGGGCTCGTCGCTGGGGGCCGTGGCCGGGATCCTGGTGGGCGTGTTCTACAACGCCATCTGGCCCACCATGGGATACATCGCCGGCATCAAGGCCTTTGCCGCCGCGGTGCTCGGGGGGATCGGGTCGGTTCCGGGGGCGATGCTCGGCGGGGTGGTGCTGGGGGTGGCCGAGGTGTTCGGGGCGGGCTACCTCTCGTCCCAGTACCGCGACGGCATCGCCTACGCCGTGATGATCCTGGTGATCGTGTTCAAACCCTCCGGCCTTCTCGGCAAGGCCACGATCCAGAAGGTGTGAGGAGGGCACCATGGGTAACGGCATGCGCCTTCGGGCCTATCTGGAAGACCATCCCCGGGCCACCGTGGCCGGCATCCTCCTGTTCGCCCTGGTGCTCCCCTGGCTGCCCCTGGGGGAGGCCTCGGGGTACGTGACCCGGGTCGCGACCCTGACCATGGTCTATATGGGGCTCGCGCTGGGGCTCAACATCGTGCCCGGGTTCACGGGGCTCCTGGACCTGGGGTACGTGGGGTTTTACGGCATCGGCGCCTACACGGCCGGGCTCCTCACCATCCACTACGGGCTCTCCTACTGGGTGATCCTCCCCCTGGCCGCGTTGAACGGGGCCCTGTGGGGCATCCTGCTGGGCGCCCCGACGCTTCGGCTCACCGGCGACTACTTCGCCATCGTGACCTTCGGGTTCGCCGAGCTCGTGGGGCTCGTCATCCGAAACGAGCTCTGGCTCACCCGGGGCCCCATGGGCATCCCCGGCATCGCCGCCCCCTCGATCTTCGGCCACGTCCTGAGCAAGGAGTGGGAGTTCTTCTACCTGATGCTCGCGCTCCTCGCCTTCGTGGTGATCCTGGTCCGGCGGGTCGAGGACTCCCGGTTGGGCCGGGCCTGGTTCGCGATCCGGGAGGACGAGATCGCGGCCGAGGCCTGCGGGGTGAACATCATCCGGTACAAGATCCTCGCCTTCGCGGTGAGCGCCTCCATCGGGGCCCTGGTGGGGTCGTTCTACGCCCGGTGGTTCCGGTTCATCCACCCCGACATGTTCAAGTTCTGGGAGTCGATCCTGGTGCTGTGCCTCGTGGTCCTGGGGGGCATGGGCTCGGTGGTGGGGGTGATGCTGGGGGCCCTCGTGATGATCCCCATGACCGAGATCCTCCGGGTGGGCCTGGGGGCCTTCGTGGACTGGGCCGGACGGGCCGAGATCACCTGGATCAGCCCCGACCTGGTGAACGCCCGGTACCTCATCTTCGGGCTCATTCTCGTGCTCATGATGCGGTTCCGGCCCGAGGGCCTCTTCCCCGAGGTCCGGGTCCGGGGCGAGATGCACCCCGGCTCCGACAAGGAGCGGGAGGCCGAGGACGAGAGCTTCTACGAGGCCTCCACCGACCACGACAAGAACTCCCTGGGGTAGCCGACGATGATTCTCGAAGCCAAAGGTGTGACCAAGGTGTTCGGGGGCCTCACCGCGGTCTCCGACGTCGACGTCTCGGTGGACGAGGGGGAGATCCTGGGCCTCATCGGGCCCAACGGCGCCGGGAAGACCACGCTGTTCAACTGCCTCACGGGGGTGACCCGGCCCACCAAGGGGACGATCCTCTTCCGCGGCACCGACATCGTCCCCCCCGTGGAGGAGTCGGCCCGGCGCACCGTGGAGCGGGCGAGCGCGCTCACCCTTCTGCTTTCGCTCCTCTGGATCCCGGTGTTCGCCGCGGCGGTGCTGCCCCACGTGTTCTTCCAGGTGGAGACCTTCCTGGCCGTGTTCGGGCTGGGGGTGCTGCGGGCCTACACGGCCCGGCGCATGCGCACGGGGGTCGAGTGGACCCGGGGGCTCACGTTCCTCTTCGCCGGCATCGATTTCTGCACGGGCCTGTGGTGGCTCACCCGGCTCGGCCAGTACGGGGACCTGCGGTTCTTCCCGGTGCCCGAGGCGTTCCAGTTCATGCCCCTGAAACCGGTGCTCGCGGCGTTCTCGGTGGTGTACCTGGTGTACGCCCCCTGGATCGTCGTGACGCTCCTCAGGCCCAAGGTCCGGGCCGTGTTCGGCATCTTCATGCGGCCCGACACCGTGAACGTGCTCGGCATGGCCCGCACGTTCCAGAACATCCGGCTGTTCGGCAACCTCTCGGTGATCGACAACGTGAAGATCGGGCTCCACGGCCGCACGAAGGTGGGCTTTCTGGGGGCCGCGCTGCGGACCCGGGCGTTCCGGGAGGAGGAGGCCCAGATCACCCGCAGGGCCCTGGAGGCGCTTCGGTTCGTGGGGCTCGAGCACCGGGCCGGGGCCCTGGCCCGGAACCTCCCCTACGGCGAGCAGCGGCTCCTGGAGATCGCCCGGGCCATGGCGAGCGGGCCCAAGCTGCTCCTCCTGGACGAACCCGCCGCGGGCATGAACCCCCAGGAGACCGCGAGCCTCGTCCATCTGATCGACCGGATCCGCAACCAGGGCATCGCGATCCTGGTGATCGAACACGACATGAAGGTCATCATGCGTATCTGCGACCGGATCGTGGTGCTCGACCACGGCGTCAAGATCGCCGAGGGCACCCCGGCCGAGATCCGGTCGAACCCCAAGGTCATCGAAGCCTACCTGGGACGGGAGGCCGCCGCCCATGCCTGACGCCCAGCCCATGCTCAAACTCGACAACGTCCACACCTACTACGGCAACATCCACGCCCTCAAGGGGGTGAGCTTCGAGCTCCAGGAGGGCCAGATCGGCTGCCTGATCGGGGCCAACGGGGCCGGCAAGTCCACCACGCTCATGACCATCTCGGGGATCGAGCGGTGCCGGGAGGGCACGATCGAGTTCCTGGGCAAACCCATCCACCGCACGCCGCCCGACGAGATCGTGCGCATGGGGATCTGCCAGGTGCCCGAGGGCCGCCGGATCTTCCCCCGGCTCACGGTGCGGGAGAACCTGCTGCTGGGGGCCTACATCCGCAAGGACAAAGCCGGCATCGAGAAGGACCTGGAGCGGGTGCTGGGCTACTTCCCCCGGCTCGCCGAACGGCTCAACCAGGACGGGGGCACCCTCTCGGGCGGCGAGCAGCAGATGCTCGCCATCGGACGGGCGCTCATGAGCCGGCCCCGGCTGCTCCTCCTGGACGAGCCGAGCCTGGGGCTCGCGCCGCTTGTGGTGGAGACGATCTTCGAGATCATCGCGGAGATCGCCAAGGAAAAGATCACGGTGCTGCTGGTGGAGCAAAACGCCAACGCGGCCCTCCAGCTCGCCGACTACGGCTGGGTGCTGGAGACCGGCCGGATCGTGCTCCAGGACGAGGCCAAGGCGCTGCTCGCGAACCCCAAGGTCCGGGAGGCCTATCTGGGGGAGGGATAGGCCCCCTCGTCCCGCCCGCGCCCGGCCGTTGTCTGCGCAAGCCCCCACGCCGCGCCCTTCCGGGCGCGGCGTTTCTGTGCCCGCGCCGTGCTCGCCGGCCGGCCGGATGCGTGGTAGATTCGCCGATACCGGGAGGCGTCCGTGCCGTTTCACCCCACCCACGGGAGGAGAGCCATGAGCGCAAGCCCGATCCGTCAGATCCTGGTGGCCGTGGACCTTTCCGACGACGGCGCCAGCGTGTGCACCTTCGCCAAGACCCTGGCCGCCACCATCGGGGCCGACCTCACCGCGGTGTACGTGGTGGAGTCGCTCCCGGAGGGGCTGATGGGGCTCGATCTCCCGGCCCTCCGGTCCGAGGACGCCGTGCCGGAGCTCGAGCAGGAGGCGCTGCGGGCCCTCCGGGACCACGCGCTCGCGAACCTGGGGGAGGGGGTGGGTCTCCACGTGACCGCCGGGGACCCGGCCGAGGAGATCCTGCGGGTGGCATCGGCGCGCAACGCCGACCTCGTGGTCCTGGGAAACCACGGCCGCAGGGGGCTTGCCCGGGCGCTGTACGGCTCCACGGTGCAGCGGGTGGTCGAGGCGGCCCGGTTCCCGGTGCTGGCCGTTCCCCTGCCCGCCTGACCCCCCAGCCCATCCGAGCACCGTGGGCGTTTCGGACCCGCTCTCCCTCTGGCCCGACCCCGAGCGGCTCGCCGACGATCCGGCCGCCGAACTGGGCCGGCTCGCCCGCCTCACCGGGGCCGCCGCCGCGGCCCTCTGGCACGCCGAGCGACCGGCCGCCTGTCGGGCCTGGCCGGAGGCGGCGGTCGCGCTCTGCGACTGGCTCGGGTCGGACACCCCCGCCCCTCCCCCGGCGTTCGGCGCCGCGCGGCGCATCCCCCTGCCCGGGGAACCGGCCCGGCTCGGGCTGTTCTGGAAGGCCGACGCGCCGTCCCCCCTCCCCGGCCTGGACGGGGCCGCGGCCCGGCTCGGGCCGGCCCTGCGGCTGGCCCACCGGTGCCGGGAGGTGGCGGAACGGGAGGCCCGGTACCGGCGGATCTTCCACGAGATCCCGGTGTCGATCTGGGAGGAGGACTTCTCGGCCCTAAAGGAGGAGCTCGACCGGCTCCGGGCCGAGGGGGTCACCGACGTCGAGGCGTACCTCGCGGCCCACCCGGAGTTCGCCGTGCGGGCGGCCCGGCTGATCCGGATCCTGGACGTCAACGACTACACCCTGCGGCTGTTTCGGGCCCGCTCGCGGCAGGAACTCCTCGGTTCGCTGGACAAGATCTTCACCCCCGAGTCGTTCCCGGTGTTCGCCAAGGAGGTGGCGGCCCTCGCCCGGGGCGAGCGGTTCTTCGAGTGCGAGGGGCAAAACCGCACCGTGGACGGCGAGCCCCTCGAGGTGCTCATGCGGGTGGAGTTCCCCCCGGAGAAATCCGACCTCTCCCGGGTCACCGTGAGCATCACCGACATCACCCGGCGCAAGCGGGCCGAGGAGGCGCTCCGCCAGGCCCGGGAGGAGCTGGAGGCCCGGGTCCAGGCCCGCACGGCCGAACTGGAGGAGGCGAAGCGGCGGCTCGAGGAGGACATCCGGGCCCGGGAGGCGGCCGAGGCCGAGCGGGAGCGGTTCCGGAAGGAGCTCGAGCGAAGCCGCCTCTTCGAGGCCGTGGGGCAGCTCGCGGGCGGGGTGGCCCACGATTTCAACAACCTCCTGGGGAGCATCCTGGGGTGCCTCTACGGGCTGCGGCTGCGGCTGGAGGGCGATCCCGAGGCCCTGGCCGAGCTCGACCGGATCCGGGACCTGTGCAAGCAGGGCGGGGAGCTCACCCGCCAGCTCCTGGCCATCGCCCGGCGGCAGGGCGGCCGGGACGAGGCGGTCGCCGTGGGACCGCTCGTCCGGGAGGCCGCCGCGCTCCTCCAGCGGACCCTGCCCCGGACCATCCGGCTCGCCCTGGAGGTGGAGCCGGACCTTCCGTCGGTCCGGGGCGACCGGCCGCTCCTGACCGCCGCCCTCCTGAACCTCGGCGTGAACGCCCGGGACGCCATGCCCCGGGGCGGGGAGATCCGCCTCGGGGCCCGGCCGACGGGGGACGGGTGGGTCCGGATCTGGGTGGAGGACACCGGGGTGGGCATTCCCCCCGACGTCCAGGACCGGGTGTTCGAGCCGTTCTTCACCACGAAGCCCGTGGGCCAGGGCACGGGGCTCGGGCTCTCCATGGTGTACGCCACCGTGACCGAGGCCGGGGGGCGGGTGTCGCTCCGGTCCGAGCCGGGCCGGGGCACCCGGATCGAGCTGGCGCTGCCGGCCGTGGAGGCGCCGGGCCGTCCGGCGGCCGGAGGGGACCGTCGGCCGTCGTCCCACCCCCTGTGCTCGGCCACGGTGCTCGTGGTGGAGGACGAGCCCCCGGTGGCGCGGCTCGTGGACCAGGCCCTGCGGGGCGCGGGGTACCGGACCCGCTGGGCCCGGGACGGCATCGAGGGGCTCGAGGCCGTGCGGGACCTGGGGGCCGACCTGGGGGCGGTGCTCCTCGACCTCGTGCTCCCCCGGACCGACGGAACCGCCGTGTACCGGGTGCTCCGGGAGCTCGCCCCCGAGGTCCCGGTGCTCTTCATCACGGGCCGCGAGGACCTGGCCCGGTCCCTCGCGCCCGATGTTCCCGTGCTCTCGAAGCCCTTCGACGCGGCGGACGTATTGGCGGCGCTCTCCGAGCTCCTGGCCGGCCCCCCGGTCACCAGATGCGGCTCTTGATCTTCCCGAACGGCCGGAGCAGGAAA
>CAZUYO010000008.1:0-25509 GCA_964624725.1 uncultured Thermodesulfobacteriota bacterium | reverse complement strand
CCCCCGGCCTCCCGCGGGGCGCCCGATCCCCCCGCTCCCCCTGCGGAGGCTCGGCCGGCCGGCCTTCCGGAGCCCTCTCTGCCGTCTGAACCGCAGCGGGCGGCCGAGGCCCCGCCCAAGGAACCCGCGGCGGCCCCGGAGGCCGAGCGTTCCCCGCCGGCTCAGACGGACGAACCTCCGGCTGGCCCGGAAGCCGCCTCCCCCGCCGTGGAGGGGCCCGCTCCGGAAACGCAGGACGATCCTCCTGGTTCGGCAGGGGAGGCCGAGACCGCAGCGCCGGGGATCGGGGCCGGCGCCCTCCCGGCGCCGGCGCCTTCCGCAGGGTTCCGCCCCGCCAGAGCGAACGCCGGAGACCGGGACGCCCAGCCCGACTACGCCGCGATCTCGCCGCCCCCGTACCCGCGGCTGGCCCGGAGGCGCGGATGGCAGGGGGTGGTGCGGCTCCGGGTACGGGTGTCGCCCGACGGCCGGGTGCTCGACGCCTCGGTGGAGCAGAGCTCGGGCTACCGGGTGCTCGACCGGGCGGCGCTGAAGGCGGTTCAGGGGTGGCGGTTCACCCCGGCCGTTCGCGGAGGACACCCCGTGGAGTCAGTCGTCGTGGTTCCGGTGCGGTTCGCTCTTGACCGCTCCAGATAGGGTTTGCCCTTCCCCTGTCGCAAAGGGGAAAATGATAACGATTTATCCGCTGCCCCGGCAGCCAGCCACCAGTTGCGGGAGGCCAAGGGTCTTGAATATCTGGGTATTGGGAGGAGGTCGGTTCGGCGTCCGTGCGGCGACCAGGCTCGCTGGGGCGAACCGGGCCGTGCTCGTGGTGGACCGGGACCCCGCAGGGCTGGCCGCCGCGCGGGATCTGGGGGTGGAGACCCGGCGGGCCGAGGCGGTGGCATTCCTCCGGGACCATCTGGGGGGCCGCCCGCCCGACTGGATCGTGCCCGCCGTGCCGTTCCACCTGGCCGCGGCCTGGTGTCTGGAGGAGCTCGCCCCCGGGCTCGTGCGCCACCCGATCCCCCCCGCGGTGGAGCGGGCGGTGCCGAACCCCTTTCGGGCGGCCGAGGACGAGCTCTACGCGAGCCACGCCACCTGGCGTTGCCCCCCCGACTGCCCCGAGCCGGCCGACCGCTGCACGGTGACCGGGAAACCCCGGCCGGGGGATCTTTTCCGCCTGCTCGCCGAACTCGACGTCCCGCCGTTTCGCCCCTTCGTCCTCCGGAGCCACCAGCTCGCCCCGGGCGTCGGGGGCTACCGCCCCGAAACCCTCCTCGCCCTGCGGGACGCCCTGGCCGCCCACACCGGGCCCGCCCTCCTGGCCACGGCCTGCCGCTGCCACGGCGTGGTCACCGGGGTGCTCCGAACCGGTTGACGCGGGCAAGAAAACGGCCGGTCCCCGCGGGGACCGGCCGTCCGGTGAAGTGCGCTCGGGGGAGCAGCGGCGCCGCCCCCCGGGGCCGGCCACCGCGGTCCGGCCCGCCGGGTTCGGCCTCCCAGCTTTCCAGCCTTCCGGCTTTCTAGCCTCCCTCACACCGATTTCGGCAGCTCCGGCAGGTCGAGCCCGGCCATCTGCTGCAGGAGCCGCATCACCTGGCAGGCGTAGCCGAACTCGTTGTCGTACCACACGTAGAGCACCACGTTTCGGCCGTCGGCGCCGTTGACGATGGTGGCCTCGCCGTCCACCACCCCGGCGTGACGCGAGCCGATGAGGTCGGAACTCACGATGTCGGGGCTCGTGGTGAAATCGATCTGGTTCTGGAGCGGGCTGTCCAGGGCGATCCGCCGGAGGTAGTCGTTGAGCTCCTCGCGGGTGGTCGGTTTTTCGAGCCGCAGGTTCATGATGGCCAGCGAGACGTCCGGGGTGGGCACGCGCACGGCGTTCCCGGTGAGCTTGCCCTTCAGTTCGGGCAGCGCCTTGGCCGCGGCCTCGGCCGCCCCGGTCGAGGTGATGACCATGTTGAGCGGCGCGGCCCGGCCCCGGCGGGGCTTCTTGTGGAAGTTGTCGATGAGGTTCTGGTCGTTGGTGTAGGCGTGACAGGTTTCCACGTGGCCGCACTCGATGCCGTAGCGGTCCTGGATCACCTTGAGCACCGGCACGATGGCGTTGGTGGTGCACGAGGCGGCCGAGACGATCCGCTCGTTGGGGTCGAGGGTGTGGTGGTTCACCCCGTACACGATGTTGGGGATGTCGCCCTTGCCCGGCGCGGTCAGGAGCACGCTCTTCACGCCCTTGGCCTCGAGGTGCTGGCCGAGGCCTTTCCGGTCCCGCCATTTGCCGGTGTTGTCCACCACGATGGCGTTTTGGATGCCGTACTGGGTGTAGTCGATGGAGGACGGGTCGTCGGCGTAGAGGATGCGGATCAGGTTTCCGTTCGCCACGATGGCGTTCTCCGCCTCGTCCACCATCGTGGTGCCCTGGAAGGGGCCGTGGACCGAGTCGAGCCGAAACAGCGAGGCCCGCTTGTGGAGATCGGGTTCCTTGGGCTTTCGGACCACGGCGGCCCGGACCCGGAGCTTGTCCCCCTTGCCGGTCTTGTCCACCAGGATCCGCGCGAGCAGCCGGCCGATCCGGCCGAACCCGTAGAGCACCACGTCCTGGGGCGGCTCGAGCACGGGCCGGGGGCCGGTGGTCACCGACGCGAGCTCCCGGGCCACGAAGGCGTCGAGGTCCCCGCCCTCCTTCTGGTAGCGTACCGTGAGTTTGCCCAGGTCGATCCGGCAGGGGCCCAGGTCGAGCTTGGCCACGGCCTGGAGCACCGGGAACGTGTCCTGGACCGTGAGTTCCCGACCCAGGATGAGGCGGGCGTGGCGGTGGACCTTGAGGATCTCCACCGAGCTCACCTTGGCGATGGAGCGGCCGAACACGTGCACCAGCACGCCCCGTTCGACCCGGAGGTCGCTCAGGATCGGCATCATCTTCGTGGCCAGCGCCTCGGACTCGTTCCACAACTGGAAGTACTGCTCGCCCTTGTTCGCGCTCATGGAACCTCCTCCCTGGATCGCGGTTTGTGCGGTGCCCCCCCGGGAGAGGGGCGGCGGAAAGATAGCACGCCGGATTGGTTCGGCGAAACCCTTGAGACCGCGAAACGCCCCCGGCCGAGGCGGGGTCCGCCGCCCACCCCGACCGGCCGGGGTCGAGGCAGGGTTTCTTTGGGCCAAACACGGGGTATACTGGGGGGACTTCGGTCGCCGGTCAGCGGTCGCGGGGTGCTGACCGCCGAAAGATTTGCGAGACCAAAATAGGTTTCTTGACATCAAACATTCGTCGGAATAGCCTGTAGCCACCTGCGAAACGGAGGAGACCCCCATGGCGAAGCGCATCGATCCCGAAGTGGAGGACCTGGGCATCGGCCTGAAGATCCGGGAGCTGCGGCAGCGCCGGCGTTACACGCTGCAGGACCTCTCGGCCAAGACCGGGCTGTCGAAGCCGCTCCTGTCCCAGGTGGAGAACGGCCACGTGATGCCCCCCGTGGCCACGCTCCTCAAGATCGCCCGGGCCCTCGACGTGAACATCTCCTACTTCTTCCAGGAGGAGGAGCAGGAGGAGAAGATCGCCGTGACCCGGGCCCAGGAGCGCCGGCAGTTCACCCGCCGCAGCCACCAGGACGCGAGCGAGGTGGGGTACGTGTACGAGTCGCTGGAGCTCCACAAGTCGCGCAAGCACATGGAGCCCCTCATGGTGACCTTCCCGCCGATGGAGAAGAAGGACATGGTGTTCTACTCCCACGACGGGGAGGAGTTCATCCACGTGCTCGAAGGCGAGATCGAGTTTCGCACCCCCGACGAGGTGCGCACCCTGAAGCCCGGCGACAGCCTCTACTTCGAGTCCGACGTGTCCCACGCGTTTCGCGCGCTGGGCGATCGTGAGGCCCGGGCCCTGGTGGTGGTGTACACGGGCGAACGGAGGTAGGCCGTGATCGAGATCCGGTTCCACGGGCGCGGGGGGCAGGGGGCCGTGGTCGCGAGCAACATCCTGGCCGCGGCGTGTTTCCTCGAAGGCAAGTACGTGCAGGCGTTTCCGGCCTTCGGGGTCGAGCGCCGGGGGGCGCCCGTGGAGGCCTACATCCGGGTGGACGACCAGAAGATCCACCTGCGCACCAACGTCTACACCCCGGCCCACGTGGTGGTGCTCGATCCCACCCTGATCGAGGTGGTGGACGTGACCCGGGGCCTGCGGCCCGGGGGAACGCTCCTCCTCAATACCGACAAACCCCCGAGCGCCTACCCGAAGTTCGCCCCGTTCCGGGTGGCCACGGTGGACGCGAGCCGCATCGCGCTTCGCCACCGCCTGGGGTCCCGCACCCATCCCATCGTGAACACGGCGATCCTCGGCGCGTTCGCCCGGGTCACCGGCATCGTGTCCCTCGAGGCCGTGTGCGAGGCGATCCGCGAGGAGGTCCCGTCCCACCAGGAAGCCAACATCGACGCCGCCCGGG
Source organism: uncultured Thermodesulfobacteriota bacterium (assembly GCA_964624725.1). Taxonomy (GTDB): domain Bacteria; phylum Desulfobacterota; class Deferrisomatia; order Deferrisomatales; family Deferrisomataceae; genus Deferrisoma. The sequence goes on along the minus strand of CAZUYO010000008.1, from coordinate 21,085 downwards.
AGGCCTACGAGACGGTGTGCCTGCCCGAGGCCGGTGTGGAGGCTGCCCCATGAGCCCTGTGACGTTTCGCTCCGCCCGGGATCTGCCCCCCCTGTCCCGGTCGGCCGACACCATGCTGTGGAACCGCACCGGTTCCTGGCGGTTCCTCCGGCCCCGGTACCAGGACAAGATCGCCCCGTGCGCCGAGGCCTGCCCGGCGGCCGAGGACATCGCCCGGGTCCAGATCCTGCTGGGCCAGGGGGACTTCGAGGGGGCGTGGCAGCGGATCCGAGAGGAGAACCCCCTGCCGGGGGTGTGCGGCCGGGTGTGCTACCACCCCTGCGAGGCGGCCTGTAACCGCGGGGAGTACGACGAGGCGGTGAGCGTCAACTCCCTGGAGCGGTTCCTGGCCGACCACGCCTGGAAGCTGGGGCTCGCTCCGCCGCCCCTGGACCTGCCGGCCGCCGGGGGGCGGGTGGCCGTGGTGGGGGCCGGCCCGGCCGGCCTGGCGGCCGCCTACTTCCTGCGGCGGTTCGGCCACGACGTGGATCTGTTCGACGCCCGGGAGGAGCCCGGGGGGCTCCTGCGTTACGGCATCCCCGAGTACCGCCTGCCGCTCGATGCCCTGGCCTGGGAGGTGGGGCTCATCCTGGACGACGGGGTGCGGTTCCACGGCGGCCGGAAGCTGGGCGACACCCTGGGGTGGGACGACCTCGCGGGGTACGACGCGGTGTTCCTGGCCGTGGGGGCCTGGGCCCCGGCCCCGCTCGGGGCCGAGGGCGAGGAGCACGCGACCGACGGCCTGGGCCTCCTGGAGGCGATCCGCCGGGGCGAGCGGCCGGAGATCCGGGGAAAGGTGGCGGTGATCGGGGGCGGAAACACCGCCATGGACGTGGCTCGGTCGCTCCTTCGGCTGGGGGCCGAGCCGGTGGTGTACTACCGCCGCCGGCTCCAGGACATGCCCGCCCTGCCCGACGAGATCGAGGAGGCCCGGGAGGAGGGCATCCCGTTCCAGACGCTCCTGGCCCCGAAGCGGATCGAGCCCCTGGAGGGGGGCGGGTACCGGCTGGTGCTCACCACCATGATGGCCCTGGAGGAGGACGAGGGGGGCCGGGCCCGGGTGGTGCCCTCGGGGCACCCGGACGTGGAGGTGGAGGTGGCCGCCGTGGTGACCGCCATCGGGGCCCGGCCCTCGGAGGGCGTGCCCCCCGAGGTGACCGCCGGGGAGGGGCTCCTGGTGGAGGGGCTCCACCTCAAGCGCATCGCCCCCAAGGGCGAGTGGGCCGAGCGGCCCCCCGTGTACGTGGGGGGCGACCTGGTGAACGACCGGAAGGCCGTCGTGACGGCCATCGCCTCGGGCAAGGAGGCGGCGCTCGTCATCGACGCCCGGCTCCGGGGCCGGGACCCGGCCGAGATCTGGCCCGAGATCCGGATCGGCCGCAAGGGGGGGGTGTCCGTCAACCGGTACCGCGGCGGCGACCGCACGGCCCAGCAGGACCACGTGGTGCGCTACGACGAGCTCAACACGATCTACTTCGAGTACCGGGAACGGCGGGAGCGGCCCCGCATCACCCTGGAGGAGCGGCGCACCGGGTTCGACGAGGTGAAGATGCGCATCTCGGCCTCGTTGGCCCTGCGGGAGTCGGAGCGGTGCTTCCACTGCGGGCAGTGCGACCAGTGCGACAACTGCTACCTCTTCTGCCCCGACGTCTCGGTGCTCCGGGACCTGAGGGCCGGTTCCCGGGAGATCAACTACGACTACTGCAAGGGGTGCGGCGTGTGCGTGGTGGAGTGCCCGCGCAACGCCATGGTCCTGGAGGAGGAGCCCCGATGAGGCGGGTGTTGGAGGGGAGCCACGCGGTAAGCCACGCCGTGGAGCTGGCCCGGGTCCAGGTGATCAGCGCCTATCCCATCACGCCCCAGACCCACATCGTGGAGCGGCTGGCCGAGCTCGTGGCCGACGGGGTGCTGGACGCCCGGTTCATCCGGGTGGAGAGCGAGCACTCGGCCATGGCGGCGGTGATCGGGGCGGCCTCGGCCGGGGCCCGGTCGTTCACCGCGAGCTCGAGCCACGGGCTGGCGCTCATGCACGAGATGCTCCACTGGGCCGCCGGGGCGCGGCTCCCCATCGTGATGGCCGAGGTGAACCGGGCCATGGGGCCGGGGTGGAACATCTGGGCCGACCAGACCGACAGCCTGTCCCAGCGCGACACGGGGTGGATGCAGCTGTACTGCGAGGACGTCCAGGAGGTGCTCGACACCATCCTGATCGCGTACAAGCTGGCCGAGCGGGTGAGCCTGCCGGCCATGGTGGTGATGGACGCGTTTTTCCTCTCCCACACCTACGAGCCGGTGGAGGTGCCCGACCAGGAGGCCGTGGACGCGTTCCTGCCCCCCTGGGAGCCCCAGGAGATCCTCGACCCCCGCGACCCCCACGCCTTCAACCAGCTCGCGAGCCCCGAGTACTACATGGAGTTCCGCTACAAGATCCAGGAGGCCATGGAAGGGGCGCTCGCGGCCCACGCCGAGATCGACGCCGAGTTCGGCGAGCGGTTCGGCCGCTCCTACGGGGCGGTGCGGGTGATCCCCTGCCGGGAGGGGGAGCGGGCCCCGCTGGCGCTCGTGACCACCGGCTCGGTCACGGGCACGGCCCGGGTGGCCCAGGCGGCCCTGCGGGAGAAGGGGGTCGAGTTCGACCTGGTGAAACTCAAGCTGTTCCGGCCGTTTCCCCACGACGAGATCCGCCGGGTGCTCGGGGCCTACCCCCGGGTGGCCGTGATCGACCGGAACCTGTCGTTCGGCTCCGGCGGGATCTTCGCCTCCGAGATCCGGGCGGCCCTGGCGTTCCTGGCCGAGCGGCCCGCCGTGTACCCCTTTGTGGCCGGCCTGGGGGGCCGGGACATCACCCCGCAGACCATCGAGAACATCGTGAGCCGGGCCCTGGCGCCCGAGCCGCCGCGGGAGATCCTGTGGGAGGGGCTGAAGCTCTGACGCCGACCGGCGCCGAACCGAGCGGCCGGCGCGCCGGCCGAGGGAGAACGCCATGCCCATCGAACTGCCCGTACAGGAACGGATGTATTCGGGCCACCTGGCCTGCCCGGGGTGCGGGGCGGCCATCGCCATGCGGTTTCTTCTGAAGGGGCTGGGGGAGAAGGCGGTGATCTCGATCCCCGCCTGCTGCTGGTCGATCATCGCCGGCCCGTTCCCGTATACGGCGCTTCAGGTGCCGATCCTGCACACGGCCTTCGAGACCGGGGGCGCCGTGGCGAGCGGCATCCGCGCCGCCCTGGACGCCCGGGGCGACACCGATACCCAGGTGGTCACCTGGGCCGGGGACGGCGGCACCTTCGATATCGGGCTCCAGGCCCTTTCGGGGGCGGCGGAGCGAAACGAGAACATCCTCTACGTCTGCTACGACAACGAGGCGTACATGAACACCGGGGTCCAGAGCTCCGGGGCCACCCCCACGGGGGCCTGGACCACCACCACCCCCACGGGGTCGCCCAAACCCACCCGCAAGAAGGACATCATGCAGATCATGGCGGCCCACCGGATCCCCTACGCCGCCACGGCCTCCATCGCCTACCCGGAGGACATGGTGCGCAAGGTCCAGAAGGCCGTGTCGATCCAGGGCACCAAGTTCCTGCACGTGTACGCCACCTGCCCCACGGGGTGGAAGGTGCCGAGCGAGATCGCGGTCAAACTCGCCCGTCTGGCGGTGCAGACCCGGATCTTCCCGCTCTACGAGGTGGAGGACGGGGTGCGCTACACGATCAACCTGGAGCCGGTGGGGTACCTGGTGGACGAGTACTACCGGATCCAGGGGCGCTTCAAGCACCTGACCCGGGACGCCCTCGACCGGATCCAGGAGGAGGTGGACCGGAACTGGGAACGGCTCAAGGCCCTGGCCCGGCTCTCGTGACCCGGCCGGCGCCGGTTCGGCCTTGCCCCGGCCTCCCCTTCGCGCATACCCTTGGGCCCTCCGCGGGAGGGCCCGTTTTCGTTGGAGGCCCCCGGGAGACCGAACGGGGCCCTGGGACGCGGGCGGGGACGCCTGCATCCGCACCCGGGTTCGCGCCCTGGTCTCCCGGCGTCCCATCGGCGAACCGAGGTGAGACCATGCGCATCGTCCGCTACGAGGATCCGGCCGGCAACGTGCGATACGGCAGGGAGGACCCGCCCGGGGTGGTCGAGGTCCTGGAGGGGGATCCCTTCACCGGGCTTCGCCCCACGTTTCGCACGGCCGACGTGCAGCGGTTCCTCGCGCCGATCGAGCCCGTGAACATCTACTGCGTGGGGCTGAACTACCGGGCCCACGCCCGGGAGGCGGGGCTCCCCATCCCGGAGGATCCGGTGATCTTCATGAAGCCCACGACCGCCGTGGTGGGGCCCGACCGGCCGATCCGGATCCCGGCCTGCTGCGCCCGGGGACCCGAGGTGGACTACGAGGGGGAGCTCGCCGTGGTGATCGGGCGAAAGGCCCGGGACGTGCCCGAGGAGCGGGCCCTGGACTTCGTGCTGGGCTACACCGTGGCCAACGACGTGTCGGCCCGGCGGTGGCAAAAGCACAACGGGGGGCAGTGGATCCGGGGGAAGTCCTTCGACACCTTCTGCCCCCTGGGGCCGGCGATCGTGACCCGCCAGGAGATCCCGGATCCCCAGTGCCTGCGGATCCGCACGGCCCTGAACGGCGAGCTCGTCCAGGACGGCACCACCGACGACATGATCTTTTCGGTGGCCCGGATCGTGAGCTTCCTGAGCCGGGACACGACGCTTCTGCCCGGCACCGTGATCCTGACCGGCACCCCGCCGGGCGTGGGCTTCGCCCGGAATCCCCCGCTCTTTCTGAAGCCCGGGGATATCGTGAGCGTGGAGATCGAGGGGATCGGCCGGCTCACGAACCGGGTGACCGACGCCGACGGGGTGTGAGCCGCGCCGGCCGCGTCCCCAAGCCCCCCGCCCGGCGGAGGCGGCAGAAACAACAAACCCGTTCGTCGGCGGACCGACGGCACGGGCCGTTGGCAACGCGAGGCCAAGAGGGGACGCTCCGCCGTCCAGCTTTCCAGCCTCCTAGCATCCCAGCTTTCGCAAGAGGAGATCCGACGTGAGTGAGAACCAGGCGAACGAAAACGCGGTGAAGGTCGAGGTGAACAAGCAGAACCTGTTCCGGGAGGAGATGTTCACCGACCTTCGGGCGGCGACGATCCGGCGGCTCGTTCCCATCAAGGCCGACGGATCCGACGACCCGGACCGGAAGCCCCTTTTCATGGGCGAAACCCAGATCCTGACCCCGGCCGGGCTGCTGCCGGTGCAGGCCCCCATCGAGGCCGACACGCTGGAGGAGGCCTGCGACAAGTTCCCCCAGGCCATCAACGACGCGGTGCAGCGGTTGGTGCGGGAGGTGCGGGAGGCCCAGCTCCGGGAAGCCTCGCGCATCGTGACCCCGGCCGAGGCCGGCATGGGCCTGGGGGCGGATCTGACCGGCGGCCTCCGGGGCGGCCCCGGGCCCCGGCCCGGGAGCAAGATCAAGCTGCCGTAAAGGCTGGGAAGCTGGAAGGCTGGAAGGCTCGGGGGGGCGGCGCTCGACCGCCTCAACCCTGCCGGCGGCGGCGGTAGTCGTCCTGGGCCCGCCAGGGATCGATGCCCTCCGGGGTGAGGGCCCAGAACGCCTCCAGTCGGTCGCGGAAAAACCCCCCGTCCGCCAGGGCGGCCTCGGCCGCCCGGCGGGCCGCCTCGCCCACGATGCCCCGTTCGTGCAGGTACCGGTAGAGGAGTGCGAGCGCCTCCCGGATGGCGTCCATCTCCTCGTGGGTCGGGTACAGGGTGTTCACGATGTACCAGTTGCCCAGGTACTGGCGCACCAGGGTGGGGTCCTCGTCGGCGGGGCCGGTTTCCTTGCAGTCCACCACGAAATCCCGGAGATACCGGTCGGCGTGATGGGCCAGGGCGCCCGCCTCGAGGGGGGAACGGCCGACCTCGTCCCGGAGCCACGCCGCAAATTCCTGCAGCAGGTCCGCGCAGAGGGTGTCGAGGCGGACAAAGTCGTCGGGCCCCTGGAGCAGGAACGGGTTCGCCGGCATCGGCCTCATCCCGACACGAGGTAGAGGATCGTCACGGCCACGCTGAAGGCCACGAGCACCCCGAGCAGGCTCGGCAGCAGGGGAAACCGGTGCCGCCCCAGGGCCGCCGTGATCGTGGCGAGGTAGGCGTCGCGGTTCGGCCCCGAGATCATCCGGCGGTGGAACCAGTGGAGCCCGCCGCCCATGACGAGGCTCGCCACCCCGAACACCACGGCCACCCACGAGTAGGGCTCCTTCTGGGCGATCCCGATCCAGCCGAGAAGGAGCAGGGTCACCCCGCCCACGTAGAAGTGGTAGGTGATCAGGCGCCCGTCCAGGAGCGCCCGGTCGCGATGGGAGAGGTTCCGGTATCGGGCGAACCACATGGGTCGATCCCCTCGTTCGGATGGAAGCTCCGGTAGGCCCCGGGGCGCGGCCGGCTCGCGGGAACAAGAACGTGATGGCGGTTCGCCGCGGGCTGGCCCCCCGGACCGAAGACCGCAAGACCGACGACCGCAGACCGCGGTTTCCCAGACGTTCCGGTAGGCCGGCCCGCCGGGTTTGCGCGCGCCCGCCGCGAAACCGTCCCCTCTATACCCGATTCCGTTTCGTGGTGTCACCCCCCGGCCGGGTCAGTCCGGGTCCTCGTCCGGGGGCGGGCGGTTTTTGGTCCAGGAGGGGTGGGTGATCCCGAACTTCTCGATCTTGTAGTGGATCGCCCGCTTGGTGATCCCCAGGAGCGCCGCCGCGTCCTTCTGCACCCACCGGGCCCGCTTGAGGGCCGCCAGGAGCACCTCCTTCTCCACCACCTCGAGGGGCACGCCCCCGCGGGGAAAGTAGAACCGGAACCTCTCCCCGTCCCACTCCCGGGGCACGGGCGCCGCGGTTTCCGGGAGCCCCAGGTCGGCGGCGGAGATCACCGGGCCGTCCGCGAGGAGCACGGCCCGCTCGATGGCGTTTCGGAGCTCCCGCACGTTGCCGGGCCAGGGATGTTTGCGCAGGGCGTCGAGGGCGTCGTCGCCGAACTCCACCGGGGGTTTCTTGAAGTCCGCGCAGAACTGGCGGGCGAAGTGGCGGGCCAGGAGCACCACGTCGTCCCCCCGGTCGCGCAGGGGCGGCAGGTGGATCGTCACCACGTTGAGCCGGTAGAACAGGTCCTCCCGGAACTTCCCCTGCTTCACCATCTCGGCCAGATCCCGGTGGGTGGCCGCGATGATCCGCACATCCACCTCGAAGGGCTCCTCGCCGCCCAGCCGCTCGATCCGGCCGTCCTCCAGGGCCCGGAGGATCTTGGCCTGGGTGGCGAGGCTCATGTCGCCGATCTCGTCGAGGAACAGGGTGCCCCCGTGGGCCCGCTCGAACCGGCCCACGCGGCGGCGGGCCGCGCCCGTGAAGGCGCCGCGCTCGTACCCGAACAGCTCGCTCTCCAGGAGCGTGTCGGGCACGGCGGCGCAGTTCACGGCCACGAACTCCCGCTCCCGGCGCGGACCCATGGCGTGGATCGCGCCGGCCACCAGTTCCTTCCCGGTTCCGGTCTCCCCGGTGATGAGCACCGTGGTCTTGGCCGGGGCGACCTTCCGGGCCAGTTCCAGGGCCGCCCGGATGCCGGGGCTCTCCCCCACGATGTTCTCCGGCCGGTAGGGCTCCAGGAGGTGCTCGCGAAGCCCCCGCACCGTCTCGGCCAGGTCCCCCTGCACCAGGGCCCGCTCGATGCGGGCCTCCATCTCGTCGATGTCGAAGGGTTTTTCGATGAAATCCAGCGCCCCGAGCCGCAGGGCCCGCACGGCGGCCTCCATGGACCCGTGGGCCGTCATCACGATCACCGGGGTGCGGGGCTGGTGCTCCCGCACGGCCTCGAGCACGGCGAAGCCGTCGGCCCCGGGGAGCCGCAAATCCGTGACCACGAGATCGAACGGTCGGGACGTCAACACCCGCACGGCCGCGTCGCCCCGCTCGGCGGTGACGACCCGGTGGCCCCGGGCCCCGGCCGCGATGGCCAGGGCGTCGCGGAGCGCGGCGTGGTCTTCGACGATCAGGATCTCAGCCACCTTGTCCCTCCTCGGCCAGCACCGGCACCCTCACCACGAAGCGGGTGCCCTGGCCCGGCGCGGACACGATGTCGAGCCCTCCCCCGTGGGCGTCCAGGATCTTCTGGGCGGTGGGGATCCCGAGCCCCGATCCGCCCTCCTTGGTCGTGAAAAAGGGGTGGAACACCCTCCGGAGCACCTCGGGCTCCATCCCCGGCCCGTCGTCCTCGATCTCGATCCGGATGCGGCGGGCCGGGTGCTCGCCGAACTCCCTGAGGCCCGGCAGGGGGACCGGGGCGTCCTCCACGACGAGCGTGGGCGCGCTTTCCACGCACAGCCGAACCGTCACGCGGCCCCCCGGCCCCGTAGCCTCGACCGCGTTGGCCAGCAGGTTCGCGATGGCGTCCCGGAGCCGGTCCCGGTCGCCCCGGGCGGGGGGCAGGGGATCGGCCAGGTCCCACGACACGTGGGGCACCGCGTCCGCGAACCGGGCCGCCACGGCGTCCCAGGCCTCGCGGCACAGGGCCGCCAGATCCACGGGGCCGAGCTCCAGCCGGACCGGCCGCACGAAGGCCAGGATCTCCCCCAGCTTGTGATTGGCCTCCAGGAGCTCCTCCTCGGCCCGGTCCAGGAAACCCGCCCCCTCCGGGTCGTGGTCGAGCCGGCGCCGGGCGAGCCCCAGAAACAGCCGGATGCCGCCGAGGCGGTTTCGGATCTCGTGGGCGAGCTGGGCCGCCACCTCCCCGAGGCTCGCGAGCCGGCTGCGAAGGGCCTCGCGCTCCCGCTCCTCCTCCACCAGGGTGAGATCCTTGAAGAAGATCGCCGAGCCCACGGGGGCCCCCCGCTCGTCCTCGACGCGCGACAGGCTGAACCCCACGAGCTCCCGGGTGCCGTCGGGCCGCTCCAGCTCGAGCTCCGCCCGGTCGGGCAGGGTGGCGCGCCCCAGGGCGTCAAGGAGGAGGTGCGCCAGCGCCGGGTAGGCCGCCAGGGCCTCCCGGCAGTCCCGCCCCCGGGCCGCCTCGGGCTCGATCCCCAGGATCTCGGCCGCCGGCCGGTTCCACAGGAGCACCGTCCCCGAGGCGTCCACGGCGATGACGCCGCAGCGCATGGCGGCGAGGATCCGGCTGGCGAGCGGTTCGGGCATGGGCGGGTCCGGGTTCGAGGAGGACGCGGCGGCTCGGTTCCTTTCCTTACCACGGAATCGGCACGGGGGACAGGGGCCGAGGCGGCTTCCCGGCCGCAGACCGCAGACCGTAGACCGGTGACCGTAGACCGGTGACCGCAGACCGACGCCCCTAGATCTGGTGGCACTCCTGGCAGAGTTGGGCCCGGGGCCGGACGAACAGGCCCTTTTCGTCCGCTTCGTGGGGCGCGTGGCAGCCCGTGCACCGGTACTCCGCCCCGTCGGTGGGAAAGGCCCGGGAGCCCGGAAACCGCTCCCCCCGGGCCGCGTCCACCGTGTGGGCGTGGCCCGAAAGGTCGTGGCAGGTACGGCACAGGGCGTTCCCCGGGGTGCGCAGCTGGTGTTCCCGGTCCGCCCGGTGGGGGTCGTGGCAGGTGGAACACCCGTCCGCCAGGGCCCCGTGGACCACGGGCTTTCCGGTCAGGACCTCGTGGCATTCTAGGCAGGGGGCGTTGGGTTCGACGCCGGTCAAAAGCCCCGGCTTCGTGCCCCGGTGGGGGTCATGGCACACGAGGCAGCCCTCCTCCAGGGCGGGGTGAAGCTCCCCGGCCCCCTCCCGGGGGTCGTCGTGGCACTCGAGGCACAGGTCCGGGGGCGTCTGGGCCAGGAACCCCGTGCCCTCGCCCCCGTGGCCGGACATCCGGTGGCAGTTGGTACAGTCCTCCTCGGCCGGGGGATGTACGGCGAGGCCGGCGGCGGGGCCCTTGTCGGCGTGGCACCGCAGGCACAGCGCCGGGCCGTCGCCCCGGAGCAGCGTGCGTCCCACGTCGCCGTGGGGATCGTGGCAGCCGGCGCACCGGTCCCGGGCCGGGGCGTGGGGCTTGGGGAGGCCCTCCGCGGGGTCGTCGTGGCACCCGAGGCACAGCTCCCGCTGGGGCTGGACCAGGGCGGCCCCGCCGAACCCCTCGTGGGGGCTGTGGCACACGAGGCACCCGTCCTCGAGGGCGGGATGGGGGTCCTCCACCCCCTCGGCCGGGTCGTCGTGGCAGCCGAGGCACAGGTCCGGCGGTTGGGCCTCGAGGTACCTCGGCCCGCCCCGGCCGTGGGGATCGTGGCAGTTGGAGCAGGTCTCGGCGGCCGTGTGGAGGGTCGTCCCCGCCGTCAGGGCCGGCACCTCGTGGCAGTCCCGGCAGGCGGCCCAGGGGGCCTCCCCCTTGGTGTAGCCGGGCCGGAACCCCCGGTGGGGGTCGTGGCACGACAGACAGCCCTCCTCCAGGGCCGGGTGGGGCTCGGCCAGGCCTTCGGCGGGGTCGTCGTGGCAGTCGAGGCACAGGTCCGGGGGGGCGGTGGCGAGGAACGCCCGCTTCGTGCCCCCGTGGGCGGCGTGGCAGTCGGTGCAGGTCTCGGCCGCCGGGTGGCGGGCGCGGCCCTTGGGGACCTCGGCCTCCTCGTGGCAGGCGCCGCACACCTCCGGCTGGGGCCCCTTGAGGAAGGCCGGCCGGTCCGACATGTGGGGGTCGTGGCAGGCGGTGCAGTCCCCCTCGGCCACCGGGTCATGGGGCGTCGCCCCCGCGTCCCGGAGGTCCTTCTCGACCGAGTGGCACATGCGGCACCGGGCGGCCGGGTCGGCCACCTTGACGCTCCGCTCGGCCCCCCCGCCGTGGCACACCGTGCATTTCCCCTTGGCCACGGGGGGATGGAGGCGGCCCTTCACGAGCCGGTCTTCCGCCGCGGTGTGGGGGGGGTGGCAGCGGCTGCAGGCCCCGGGCGGAATCGAGAGGCCCCCGTGCAGCGCCGAAAGCTCCTCATCCCCGGCGAGGTCGTGGCATCCGGCGCAGGAGGCGCGGGCCTTCGCCCGGTTGTCGTCCGCGTGGGGGTCGTGGCAGCCCTGGCAGCCCTCCTCCAGGGCCGGGTGAACCGTGTTCCCCTGGTCGATCCCCTCGTGGCACTCGAGGCACCTGGGGGACGGATCGGCGGCCAGGAGCCCCCGGTCGGTTCGGTCGTGGGGATCGTGGCAGTCGGTGCAGGCCGAGAGCTCCTCCCCGTGGCCGTGCTCCACCACGGGGCCGTGGCAGTTCAGGCACAGCCCGGGCACGGTCTCGACCAGGAGGCCCGGCGTGTCGGCGTGGGGGTCGTGGCAGGTGGCGCAGGAGCGTTTGCCGAAGAGCGGGGGATGGAGCCTCCTTCGGTCGCCGGTCCCCTCGTCGTGGCAGTCCTGGCACTGGTCGGGCAGGGGCTTGTGGAGTTCCTTGGGGTACCCCGAGTAGTGGGAATCGTGGCAGGCGGAGCAGCCCTCGTCGGCCAGTGCCGGGTGGGTGGTTTCGGACACGGTCCGGTCGGGATGGCAGGTCCGGCACAGGTCGGGGCCGGGGGCCCGCAGGAGTTTGGGGTCCAGGGCCGCGTGGGGTTCGTGGCAGCGGCCGCAGTTCGCCACCGCCTTCCGGAAGTGGGGGGTGTCCTGCGCCGGGGTCTTGTTCTGGGGGTTGGTGGAGACGACCACGTGACACGAGAGGCAGACCCCGGGATAGCCGCCCGCCGCCACTTCCATGCTCAGGCGGTCGTGGCAGTCCACGCATCGGGAGACGTCCCCGGCGTGGGTGCGGGCCGGGCGGAACTCGGGGGGCACCGGTCGGGTCCCGTCGTCGAGGAACACCCGAAGCCGCTGGTCCCCGATCCGAAACTCGTTCAGGCCCGGTTCCAGGATCACGAAGATCTCGAAGAGATCGCCCCAGTCGGCCTTGACCGACTCCGAGGTGGTCCCCGAGGCCGCCCGGACCGACCAGGGCACGGTCTCCCCGCGGGGGGCCGTGCCGAGGATCAGGAGGGACGCGTCGGTGAGGACGGCCCGGTCGGGGGGGGTGAGCACGCGCACGGCCGCCGGGGCCGACCCGGCCCAGAGAAGCATCCCGATCCACGCCGCGACGGCGAGTCGAACCGATGGACGAAACCTGTGGGGCAAAGTCATGTCGGTCTGGGGCCGGCGTGTCGCCGGGAGCAGCGCCTCGTGTTCGGAAACAAAGATCGGCAACTTTAGCACCCGCCCCCCGAAACCGCAACGCGCTCGGGGGGATGGGTTTTCGCCCACCGTGCGCCAAAGCGCGCAGCCCCCCGCGCCAGGGGGCGCCGCGGGGGCGCGTTTGAGTACCGGCACGATTTGTGCTAATGAAGCGGGCCCGCCCGGTGCGCGCGGGGGGGGCGTGTGCCGGACGGGCGATAGGGTCGGCTAGGACGAACGAAGTCGCGTGCACGAAGGAGAACAGGGAATGCCCGGTTGGAACAGGGGAGCGATCGGGGTGGCCGCGGCGCTCGCGCTCGTGGCGTGGGCGGGGGTGGCCGGGGCCGCGATCAAGGTGCGAAAGCCCGTGCTGCTGGAACCGGAACCTGCGGCGCCCGCGGTGAAGCCGCGGCTCGGGGCCGGGGAGGACCAGCTGTTCGTGGGCAGCGTGATCTTCGCCCAGGGGGGCACGCTGGTGGCCGAGATCCCGGCCGGCGCCCGGAAGGGGGAGCGGTTCGTCGTGTTCGACGAGGGGCTGCGGCGGGCCGGGAAGGCCCGGGTGGACCGGGAGCTGGAGAAGGGCGTCTATCTGCTTCGGCCCCAGGGCTCGCTGCGGGCGGGCATGGGGGCCAAGCTCGCCCGGGAATCGGAACGGGAGGCCGCCGCGCGGGTCGTCCGGACGAACCGGATCCCGGAGTACCTGGAGTTCCTGGATCTGTTCCCGGACTCCAAGTACCGCGACCGGGTGGCCCGGGAGGTGTTCCGGCTCCGGATGAAGGAGGCCTACCCCACGTTCCCCGGCACGACCCTGGAGGGGCGGCTCACCCTGGCCGAGACCCTGGACCGGAAGATTCCCCTGGGGCAGGTGCTCGTGAAGCTCGACCGGTTCATCATCGCCCGCACCGACGACACGGGGCGGTTCCGGATCGAGGGCATCCCGAGCCTGCCGGTGGGGGTGCGGGTGACGTTGGACATCAAGAGCGACCGGCTTCGGGCGGCTGAGGAGGTGTCCGTGGAACTGCCGGCCGAGAAGTTGGCCGATCTGAAGGCCGAGATCCCGGTCAAGGTGGCGCCCACGGTGCTCGCCGGCCAGGTCCTGGACGAGCGGGGCGCGCCGGTGGCGGGGGTGGAGGTGTGGACCTCGCCCTACACCATGGAGGTCCTGACCGACGAGACGGGGGCGTTCCGGATCGCGCGACGGAAGGTCCAGGACGGCGGCGAGGGGGCGGACCAGCCCCTGTTCGGCGGGGACTACGACGTGTTCGCGTTTCGGCGCGGGTACGCCGTGGGCAAGACCTCGGTGTCGGCCGAAAGCTACCGCGAGAACCCGCTGCCGCCGATCCGGCTCGAACGGTTGGATCTGCCCGGCGAACCGGTGCCCCCGCTGGGGGTGAACCTGACGGAGCACCTTGCGGTGGACCCGGGTGCCGTGGTGCCCGAGGGCGCCGGCCCCCGGCTCAATCCCTAGTCCCCTGCCCGACGCCAGGAGTGAGACGACGATGCGGCGCGTGTTCCTATCGATATTGGTGGCGGTTCTGGCCTTCCCCCTCGGTCCCGGGGCCCGGGCGCAGGAGGAGGCGGCGTCCGCGGCGGAGGAGACCCTCTCCAGCGTGTCCCGCTACGAGCGGGACGGCGGGGAGCCCGGGGTGCTGTCCGTCCTGTCGAGGCCCGAAGGGGCCCGGGTGTTCGTGGACGGCGAGGAGCGCGGCACGACCCCGGTGTACGTGAAGGACCTCTCCGACGGGGAGCACGAGGTCATCCTGTACCTCCCGGACCAGGGCGCCGTGCGCCAGATCGTGGAGGGGGCGGGGGGGCGGATCTTCGTGGACTTCGAGGCCGAGGACAAGGTGGGCCTGGGGCTGGTCGTGGTCACCACCGATCCCCCGGATGCCCGGGTGGACGTGGACGGGAAGGGCGTGGGATTGGCCCCGCTGGAGATCCCCCTGGCGGCCGGCCGGCACGCGGTGCGGGCCGTGCGCGAGGGCTACCGGCCGGCCGAGGAAGAGGTCCGGGTCGAGGCCGGGGGGCGGGTCGAGGTGTCCTTGAGGCTCCAGCCCGAGGACGGGGCGATCCTGGTGGTCACGAGCCCCGCGGGGGGATCGGTGTTCCTCGACGGGGAGCCGCGCGGGGTGGCCGACGGTCCGCTGCGGATCGCGCCGGTTCCCCCCGGAACCCACACGGTGCGGGTGGAACGGGAGGGCTTCGTGGCCTGGGAACGGCGCGACGTGGTGGTGGAGAGCGCCAGGACCGTGACCGTGCTCGCCGCGCTCGTGCCGGTCCGGACCGAGAGCACCGTGCGGCTCTTCACCGATCCCCCGGGCGCCCGGGTGTGGCTCGACGGCACGGAGCTCGGGGTGGCGGGCGAGGAGGGGCTCGGGTTCCGGGCCCCCAAGGGCACGCACCGGCTGCGCCTCGCTTTCGATCCGGCCGAAAAGCCCGGGTTCCTGCCGCTGGAACTGACGGTGCAGTTCCGGGAGGACGTGGAGGACTACCGGGAGCGGCCGTTCCGGCTGCGGCCGGTGGACGAAAACTACGCCACGGCCCAGACCCTGATCGAGCGGGGGCAGCTCGAGGAGGCCCTCGGGTTCCTGGGCCGGGTGCCCGCCGACCACCCCAGCTACCCCAAGGCCCGGGCCCAGATGGCCGAGATCCTCCAGCAGTTGGGCCGGGAGCGGGAGATCCCGGCGGTGCTCGCCGAACTCGTGGCGGTGCCCGCGTTTTCCCAGAACCCGGTGCTGAACCTGGCCCTGGGGTACTGGTGCTGGGAGGCGGCCCGCACCGCGGGCGTGGGCGAGGCGGTGGAACTCCTGCGGCAGGGGGCCGAGGCCCTGGAAAGGGCGGTCACGACCCCGGAGCTCTTCCCGCCCGACCAACGGGACCGCCTGGTGCTGCAGGCCTACTACTACCTCGGGGTGACGAGTGAGCGGCTGTTCGAGGAAACCGGGGAGGCGCGGTTCATCCAGAAGGGGGCCCAGGCGTGGCAGGTGTTCTTCGCCAGGCTGGCCGAGAACCCGGATGCCCTGGGCGGCGAGTGGGTGGGGCGCGCGCAGCGCCACCGTCAGCATGTGGACTTTCTGGCGACGAAGCTGGGCGGTTAGCCTGCTCGTCCTGGGGCTGGGGATCGCCTGCACCCAGGCCCCGGAGGGCGGGGCGGCCGTTACGGCCCCGGACCCGGAGGTCCGCCTGTGCCGGGACGGATGGATGGGGGCCTACGCCCGCCGGAGCGACGAGGTGGCGGCGCTCCTCACCGGCGGGAAGGGCTGGGTTTCGTTCCGGGAGGGCCGGCTGTACGACGCGCTCCAGGCGTTTTCGGCGACCGGCGCCCCGGAGCCGGGGCTCGTGCGCACGTACCTCGCGTTCGCCGACCTGTACGCGGCCCTCGACGGGCTCTTTCTGGAAACCGAGGCCCTCTATCTCGGCGAGGCCGCGGGGGGGGACCCCGCCCTGGAGGCCCGACAGGGGTGGGTGGCCCTCCGCCGGGGCGACCGGGCGGCGGCCCGCCGGGCCTTCGGGGACGCGGCGGCCCCGCGGGGGGGCTACCTGGGGGTCCTGGGGCGGGCGGGGCTGGCCTATCTCGAGGGCGACGCGGATCGCCTGCGGCGGCTGACGCGGGAGGCCGGGTCCCCGGAGACGGAACAGGACCGGGTCATGGGGCTCGTGGCCTGCTACCTCTGGGGGGTGCCCTGCCCCACGGGGAATCGCAGCCCGTACGGCCAGGCCCTCGATGCGTTTCGCCAGGGCGACCTCGCCAGCGGGGTGCTGGCCCTGGAGATGGTGGACTTCAACCAGGTGGGCCGGGGCCCGGGGCCCGACCTCTACGTCTACGAGCTGCTCCGGCGGGGGTTCGGGGGGCTGGCGGCCGAGGCCGCACGGCCGCTTCCGGCCCCCTTCTGGGCGGGGCTCGGGGCCGCCGCCCAGGGGAGGTGGGAGGACGCGGCGGCCTCGTTTGCGAAAACCCCGGTCCGCCAGGCGGTGGACATCTGGCTGTTCGGCCCGGTGGCCGGGCCGGGGGAGGCCCCGGGGCTCGCCCGGATCCGGGAGGGCGCCGCCCTGTACCGCCTGGGCCGGAAGGCGGACGCCATCGCCCGGTGGCGCGATGCGCTCCGCGACGATCCCGGCCCCCTCGCCCTGGTCACGTTGGCGGCCGTGCAGACCGAACTGGGGGCCCCGGAGCCCCTGGGAGATCCGGTGGAATCCGCCCGGGCCGCGCTGCGCACGGTGCGGTCCCTGCCCGAGCGGCTCGGGGAGGCCCCCGACGCGGCGACCCTCGCCGAGCTCTACCGGGTGCGCCAGGCCGAGGTGGCCCGGCTGGCTGCCCGGGTGTTCTGGGGCCGCGGCCTCGACCAGGAGGCCCTGGAGGCCCTCGACGGGGTCCACGACAAGGCCCAGGGGGCCCGTCCCGATTTCCGGAACCCGGCGGCCTTCCTGGCGGACCTGGCGCGAGCCTACGCCAGGGCCGGGCAGTTCGCCCCGGCGGTGGGCATCCTGTTCGACCTGGCCCAGGAGTTCCCCAGCGCCCGGTTGGCCTACGAGAGTTTGAAGCGGCTCTACGCCTCCCGCACCGGCGGCGAGGTTCCGCCCCGCTGAGAGGCCGGCGGCGGAGGACCGAGGACCCATTTCAAGGGGAGTGATCCGTCCCATGATCCGCAGAAGTCTGGTGGCCCTCGCGATGGTCGGCCTTTCGGCCGTGGGCTGGGCGGGGATGCGCTACGCCGAGAGCACGCCGCCCTCCACCCTGAACCCCCTGCTCGCCCGCGACATGCCGAGCGTCCGGGCCTCGGAGCTCGTGTACGAGGGGCTGATCACCCCGCCCGACGCGGGGGAGGTGAAGCCGCTCCTGGCCGAGTCCTGGGACCTTTCCCCCGACGGCACGACCGTGACGTTTCACCTGAAGCGGGGGGTGCGGTGGCACGACGGGACCCCGTTCACGGCCCGGGACGTGGTGTTCACGGTGGAGGCCGGCAAGGACCCGGCCAACGCCTCGCCCCTTCGGTCCCAGTTCGCGGCCTTCGCGTCGGTGGAGGCCCTCGACGACGCGACGGTCCGGTTCCGGTTGGCCCGGCCGTCGGCCAACCCGATTCTCCTGTTCGACTTCCGGATCCTGCCGGCCCACCGGTTCTCCGGCACGGCGCTGGGGGCCGGGGATCCCCAGGCCGTGGGCACCGGGCCGTTCCGGTTCGACGAGTGGTCGGCGGCCGGGGAGCTGCGGTTCGTGGCGAACCCGGAGTACCACCGGTCCGGGCAGCCGGGGCTGCGGCAGGTGGAGGCCGCCCCCGTGCCCGACGACAACATCCGCAACGAACTGCTGCGCTACGGCGCCGTGGACCTGGTGCCGGTGGTCCGGCCCCGGGACATCCCCGTGCTGGAGGAGCTCTCCGGGGTGCGGCTGTACCCCTACAGCACCCTGTCCTACGCCTTCGTCGGGCTCAACTTCCGCAACCCGGTCCTGGCCGACGTGCGGGTGCGGCGGGCGATGGCCCGGGGGATCGACCGCCAGGCGATGCTGAAGGCCCATTACGGGGGCCGGGGCGTGGTGATCTCGGGGCCCTTTCCCCCGTCGTCCTGGGCGTACAATTTCGACGTGAAACCCTGGCCCCACGAGCCCGACGCGGCCGCGAGGCTCCTGGAGGAGGCGGGGCTCGTGGACGCCGACGGGGACGGCGTCCGGGAGAAGGACGGGGAGCCGGTGCGCTTGCGGCTCGTGTCGCTCGCCACCGATGAGGCCCAGAAGGCCGTGGTCCTCGACCTCCAGCAGCAGCTCCGGCGCCTCGGGTTCGGCGTGGACGTGAAGTTCCTGGAGCCCGCGGCCTGGCGCAAGGCCGTGTTCCAGGACCACGCGTTCGACCTCGTGCTCGCCGAGTGGACCTTCGACCACAGCGTCAACATCTACTCCCTGTTCCACTCGGCCGAGGCGGGCCCCGGCCGGAACAACCTGGGGGCCTACGCCAACCCCGAGGTGGACCGGCTCCTGGAGCAGAGCCGCCGGGCCCCCAACTCCGAGGTCCTGCGGGCCGTGTACGGGGAGCTCCACCGGGTGCTCCACGACGACCTTCCCTACCTGTTCCTCTGGAGCCTGAGCCGGTACGCCGCCGTGGCCACCCGGATCGAGGGGGTCCGGATCCACCCCTTCTACTTCTTCTCCTACGTGGGGGCGTGGAAGGAACGGTGAGGCCCCGCCCGGCCCTCGCCCTGGCCGGATGGGCGCTGCGCCAGGCGGCCGGGGGGCTACTGGTGCTCCTGGGGACGAGTCTGCTCCTTTACGGCGTGCTGCGGGCCGCCCCGACCGGGACGATGGCCGAGCGGGTCGGGTCGGCGGGGGGCCCCGCCGCCGCGGCCCCGGGCCTCCCCGGGTACGGCGACTGGCTCGCGGGGGCGCTCCGGGGCGACCTGGGCCGGTCCACGGCCGTGCAGCGGGGCCGCCCCGTCACGGCCCTCATCCTCCCGGGGCTTCGCCGTTCCCTGGGGCTGGCCGGTACGGCCCTCCTCGTGTCCACCCTCCTTTCGGCCGGGATCGCCCGGCTCGGGGCCGGCCGCCCCGCCGGGGCCGTCCTGGCCACCGTCGCCCACCTCGCCTCGGCCCTTCCCGTGTTCCTGCTCGTCTACGCCGTGACCGTGCTCGGGAACCGCCTCGTGGCCGCCGGAGCCCGGGGGGGATGGTGGGACCTCCCGGCCTGGTTCCCGTTCCCCAGCCGGGACCACTGGGTGCCCTGGACCGTGGCCGTGGTGGTCCTGGCCGTGGGGGACGGGCTCCTGGCCGACCTCCTGGGCCGGATCCGGGCCGAGGTGCGGGCCGCCGGCCGGGTGGAACACCGGGTGGGAGCCCGGCTCCTGGGAATCCCCGAGGCCGCCGTGACCGTGCGGGAGACGGTGCCGGGGGTGGCGGCCCACCTCTCCCGGCGGGTGGCGTTCGTGCTCGGGTCCACCGTGATCCTCGAGGCGGCCCTGGGCTGGCCGGGGCTCGGGTACCTGACCTGGCGCGCGGCGGCCGAACGGGATCTGCCCCTGCTCCTCGGGTCGGCCGTGGTGCTGGCGGCCGTGGTCCGGCTCGCCGGGGTGGTGGCCGAGGCGGCCGGGCGGTGGGCCGACCCCCGGGTCGGGGAGACCGGGCGGTGAGGCCGGGAACCCGGTTTCCCCGGCGGACGTTCGGGGCGCGGGCCCTGCTGGTGGCCGGCTGCCTGTGCCTTCTCCCCACGGCCCTGGGGGCCGGGGCCGGGCTCCTGGGGTGGTTGCCCCACGACCCGACCGCCTTCGTCGCCCTGCCCCACGCCCCGCCGGGCCCGGGCCTCTGGCTGGGGGCCGACGCCCTGGGCCGGGATCTGCTGGCCCGGCTGGCCTCGGCCTCGGCCCGGTTCGCCGGGCCGGCGCTCCTGGCCGTCGCCACGGCCGCCGTGCTCGGGTCGGCCCTGGGGCTTGCCGAGGGGCTCCTCCCCCCGTTCTTCCGGGCCCTCGCCACGGGGGTGTCCCAGGCGGTGGACGGGGTGCCGAAGCTCGTGGCGGTGCTCCTGGTGGCCGCGGTCACCGGCAGCGACCTCGCCTGGATCATGGCCGCCGTCGGCGTTTCCTTCGCCCCCCAGGTGGCCGAGCCCATCCGCTCCAGCATCGAGAGGCTGCGGTCGCTCGCGTTCATCGAGGCGGCCCGGTCGCTGGGCGTGGGCGGATGGCGGGTGGTGTTCGTGCACGTGCTGTGGGGCCACGGCCGCCGGGTGCTCCTGGCCCAGGCCACGAGCCTGCTGTCGTTCGCGGTGCTCGCGGAGGCGAGCCTGTCGTACCTGGGGGGCGAGCTGGGGGTGCAGGAGCCGGCGGCGAGCTGGGGCAACATGCTGGCGCTGGCCCGGGACGGGGTGTTCCGGGGGCACTGGCTTCCGGTGGCCGCCCCGGCCGCCCTCCTGGCCCTCACGCTCCTCGGGCTCCATCTGGTGGGCCGGGGGATCCTGGAGCGCATCGAGGGACGGCCGTGAGCGCGCCCCTGTTCGCCTGCCGCGATCTCGTGGTGCTCCTCGACGCCGGCCGGTCGCTGCGCCGGGTGCTCGACGGGGTCTCGCTGGAACTCCGGCCGGGGGAGCCCTTCGGGCTCCTGGGGGAGTCCGGCTCGGGGAAGACGCTGCTGTTCCATTCCGTGCTCGGCCTGTCGGACGCCGTGCCCGGCATCGTGGCGGGGGCGGCGGAACTCCTGGGCCAGCCGCTATTTCCCGAGATCGAGCGGACCGTGGCGTGGGATCCGGGGCCGCCGGAGACCGTGCGAAAGGACGTGGCCGCGTGGAACCGCCGGCTCCGGCGCCGGGTGGCCCCCCTGTTGGGCCGGGACGTGGGCCTGGTGCCCCAGGACCCGGGCACGGCGTTTCCCCCGTACCTGACCGTGGGGGATCTGCTCGCCCGGGCCGTGCATCGGCGCGACCCGGGGCTCACCCGGGAGGAGGCCCGCCGCCAGGGCATCGAACAGCTGGCCCGCGTGGGGATGTACCGGCCCGGGGAGGTGGCGAACCAGCACCCGTACCAGCTGTCGGGGGGCATGGCCCAGCGCCTCGCCCTCGCCCTGGCCCTGGCCCCCAAGCCGGCCCTGCTGGTGGCCGACGAGCCCACCACCGGGCTCGACGCGACCCTTCGGGTCCGGGTTCTCCAGCTCCTCGCCCGGGCCCCGGCCGAGACGGGCACCACGCTTCTTCTCGTCACCCACGACACCGAGGCCGCCCGGCTCCTGTGCTGGCGGGTGGCCGTGTTGTGCGGGGGCCGGGTGGTGGAGGAGGGGCCGGTGGGCCGGGTGCTGAACCCCCGTTGGACCCCGAAGCACCCGTACACCGAGATGCTCCTGGCCGCCGAGGGGGCCCTGGCCGGGGGCGGCCCCCCGCCCCGCACCCGCGTGGGGGGTGGGGGGGGCGGCTGTCCCTTCGCGGGGCGATGCCCC
>CAZUYO010000007.1:0-25563 GCA_964624725.1 uncultured Thermodesulfobacteriota bacterium | reverse complement strand
TCCAGCCGCCCAGCCGCCCAGCCGCCCAGCCGCCCAGCCGCCCAGCCGCCTAGCCAGTATACCCGACCTCCTTGACAGCCGAAATTCCCGCGTTACCGTCTTCGCCACCTCCGACCGGGGCCCGAATCAGGGAAAGGAGGTGCGGCGTTTTGGGCAGACGGTCGGTCACATCCGTAGGCCAAACGATGGAACCGGAAGAAAAGGAGGAACCCATGAGACGAACGCACTGGTTGGCGGCCCTTGCGGCCGTCGGGCTGCTCGGCGGGTGTTCCACCCTGGGCACCCTGGGCCAGGCCCACGACACCCTGGCCCAGGCCAAGGCGGCCGGGGCCGAAGCCAAGGCACCCTACGAGTTCTACAAGGCCCAGGCGTTCCTGGACCTGGCGGAGCACGAAAAGGACGAAAACGACTGGTCCGCCGCCAAGGAGTGGGCCGGGGTGGCGTTGGAGAACGCCCAGAAGGCCCTGGCCACGTCGAAAGGAGGTGCCCAATGAGGACGCGGAATCTGCTTTGGGGCGCCCTCCTCGGCGCCGGGGCCCTGGCCCTGACGGCCGGCTGCGGGGCGATCCGGCCGCTGGCGAAGGCCGACGCCGACCGGGCGGCCGCGATCGAGGCGAAGATCGGCGAGGCCCAGAAGATGGACGCCATGGAGTGCGCCCCCCGGGAACTCGCGACGGCCGAGGCGCTCCTGGCCCACGCCCGGCACGAGGCCCGGGAGTTCCACGGCAAGGACGTGGACGAGGAGTTCCAGACGGCGGAACGGGCGGCCGACGACCTCCTGGCCAAGACCAAGGCGTGTTGGGAGGCCAAGCAGAAGGCCATGGCCAAGCCGGCCCCTCCCCCCGACTCCGACGGCGACGGGGTGCCCGACTATAAGGACCGTTGCGCGGGAACCCTGAAGAACGTCCCGGTGGACGCCGTGGGCTGCCCCATCGACACCGACGGCGACGGCGTGGCCGACCACGAGGACAAGTGCCCGGGCACGCCCATGGGCGCCCCGGTGGACCGGGCGGGATGCCTCAAGGACTCGGACGGCGACGGGCTCACCGACTGGGACGAGACCCAGAAGTACGGCACCAACCCCAACGACCCGGACTCGGACGACGACGGGCTCGCCGACGGCAAAGAGGTGCTCCAGTACGGCACCGATCCGAAGAACCCCGACACCGACGGCGACGGGCTCACCGACGGGGACGAGGTGGCCAAGCACGGCACGAACCCCAAGGATCCCGACACCGACAAGGGGTCGGTGCCCGACGGCCTCGAGGTCAAGGTGGCCGGCACCAACCCGCTCGACCCGGCGGACGACGTGAAGGAGCTCAAGTGCGTCGAACTCCAGATCCAGTTCGATTTCGACTCCGACGTGGTCAAGCAGGCCGATTACGCCGAGCTCGAGCGGGTGGCCCAGTACCTGAAGGAGAACCCGGAGCTCAAGGTCATCATCCAGGGCCACACCGACAACGTGGGCACGCCCCAGTACAACCTGGACCTGTCGCTGCGGCGGGCCAAGGCGGTGATCAAGCTCCTCAACGAGAAATACGGGATCGACAAGGCCCGGATGAAGGCGGAAGGCTACGGCGCGAGCCAGCCCATCGCCTCGAACGACACCGAGGAGGGGCGGGCGAAAAACCGCCGGATCTACGCGATCCTGAAGTGCGAATAGCCCGATCCCCCCGGCGGCCGGGGACGGGCCAAAGGGCTTGCAATCCACCCGGCCCTGTGGTTAACTACGCGCTTCCTTCGGCGGGCGAGTAGCTCAGCTGGATAGAGCGCAGGTCTCCGGAACCTGAGGCCGTGGGTTCGAATCCCGCCTCGCCCACCACCGAAACGAAACCGCCGGCCCTCGGGCCGGCGGTTTTTTTACGCCTTCTCGCTGCCCCTCCCGTTGGGGCCGAGGTAGTACTCGATGCTCGGCCGCATGAGCTCCAGGGCCGACAGGTCGCAGGGGGGAAGGGCCGCCGCCGACCGGCCCAGGGGCACCACCCGGTCGCCCCACCGGATCACCCCCGCGCCCCACACGAGCCCGGCCCCGAACACGGTGGTCAGGAGAAGCGCTCCCGGCCGGACGCGGCCGGCCTCCAGGGCGTCGCACAGGGCCACCGGGATCGAGGCGGCCGACGTGTTCCCGTACTCCTGGATGCGCACCAGGACCCGGTCTTCCGGGATCCCCAACTTCTCCGCCACCAGGGTCAGGATGCGGGCGTTGGCCTGGTGGGGCACGAACAGGTCCACGTCGGCGGCGCCCACCCCGACCGCGGCCAGCACGTCGCGGCAGGCCTCCGCCATGGCCCGCACCGCGTGCCGGAAGATCTCGCGGCCCTCGAACCGAAGGGACAGGCGGATCCGGTCGTCCGAGAACCGGTCGAACCCGTGGCCCCAGTTGGGCATGTGCAGGGTGTGGCGGGTGTCGGGCACGCACCCGAGGCGGGAGGCCACGAGCCCCGCCTCCCGGTCCGACGCCTCGAGCACCACGGCGCCGGCCCCGTCGCCAAAGAGCACCGCCGACTCCCGGCGGGTCCAGTCCATGAGCCACGACGCCCGTTCGGCCCCCACCACCAGCGCCCGGCGCACCGTGCCGGCGCGGATCATATCGCCGGCCACGTTGAGCCCGTAAAGGAAACTCGCGCAGGCCGCGTTGAGGTCGAAGGCCGCGGCCTTCACGGCGCCGAGCTGGTTTTTGAGCTTCGAGCCCGTGTTGGGGATGATCTCGTCGGGGGTGGTGCTCCCGAACACGATGAGCTCGATCTCGTCGGCCTCCAGCCCCGCGGCCGCCAACGCGTGCTCGGCCGCCACCCGGGCCATCTCGCAGGTGGTCACGTGGCTGTAATGCCGCCGCTCGATGCCCGAACGGGTGCGGATCCACTCGTCCGAGGTGTCCAGGAAGGTGGCCAGGTCGTCGTTGGTCATGACGGCGGGGGGGACGCATTTGCCCCAGCCGGTGATCTCCGCGAATCGCATCCGATTCTCCTCGGGCCCGCGGGGGCCCTCGCTGCGCCCGAAGGGGCGTTCCGTGTCAACTCGGCTACGCGGCGGGGCGGCTTGGCGGCTAGGCGGCTAAAAACATTCAGGATTCCCGCGTCATCGCCTGGGGATCCTGTGGGCGCGCCCCCGCATCAGGGATCACAATTCAGAGGGCAGATGTCAGAAAACCCTATCCTCTGTCCCCTGATCGCCGATTTCTGAAACGGAGGCCCCTTGCCCCGCCCGCCGGCGCACACACCGGCGCCTACTCGCGGCAGTGTGTCGCGAACCGGCCGCGGCCTGCGGGGGCTTCCAGCCGACCCCTAGCGTCGCAGGTTCGGCCGCCCGGGACAAGCCGGTCCCCCGGGTGTGCCGCCCACCGGGCGGCCCGGTTTCGTCCCCTGCTCCGCCGACCCGTTCGGGCGTGGTAAACTCTTTCCGCCCTTCCGCCGAAACGAAGGGGTGTCGTCGCGTTTTCCCACGAGAGCGGGAGCCCATGAGCCGAACCGCGGTCGTTCTTTCCGTTGTCGCCCTCCTCCTCGGGGCCTGCGCCCCCGAGGGGGCGTCCCCGCCGGACCGGTTCCGCCTGGGCGGGTCCGGCTCGGCCCGCGATCTCGCCCAGGCCCTCGTCGAGGCGTTCCAGATCTCCCACCCCGGGGTCCGGGTGGAGCACGTGCCCTCCACCCACTCCGGCGCCGCCATCCAGGCCCTCAAGACCCGGGAGATCGACGTGGCCTACCTGACCCGCGAGCCTTCCGCGGGAGAGCGCGCGGGGCTCTATGTGTACCCCTTCGCCCTCGACCCCCTCGTCTTCGCCGCCGACGCGGGCGCCGGGGTCACCGGCCTCTCCACCCTCCAACTCCGGCGCCTGTACGACGGCTCCATCACCGATTGGTCGGGCGTCGGCGGCTCCCGGCTGCCCGTGGTGCTCCTGGACCGCCCGCCGTTCACCTCGCCGCGGCAACTCCTCGAGGAGACCCTGTTCGCCGGGCTTGCCGTGAGCCCCGGGGCCACCGTGCTCGAGGCGCCCCAGGACATGTCCCACGCCCTGCGGATGTACCCGGGGGCCCTGGGATACACCTCCCTGCGCGACGCCCTCGAACTCGAGCCCGACGTGCGCGTGCTGCGGCTCGACGGGGTGTATCCGGACCCGGACGCGGTGCGGACCGGCCGGTACCGGCTGGCCCGGCCGGTCATCTTCGCCGTGCGCGCCGAGCCCCTTTCGACGCCCCGGCGATTCCTGGATTTCCTGAAAACCCAGGCCGCCCAGGAGGTCGCCGACACGAGGGGCCTCGTGCCGGTCCGGCGGGAGCTTCGGGTCGGGGTGCCGCCCATGCGAAACATCGTGGCCCTCGAGACGAAATACGGGGGCCTCGCCCGGTTTCTCCAGTCGCGCCTCGGGCTCCCCGTGGACCTCGTGCACCAGGCCAGCTACACCGATCTCACCGAGGCGTTTCGCACGGGCCAGGTGGACGCGGCGTTCGCCGGCAGCTTCGCCTACCTGGTGGCCCACGTGGAAACCGGGGCCGAGGTGCTGGCCCGCCCGGACTACGGCGGGATCTCCCGGTACCGGGGGGTGATCTACGTACGCGCCGACAGCCCGTTCCGGTCCCTGGAGGATCTGAAGGGCCGGAGGGTGGCCCATTCGGGCCAGACCACCACGGCCGGCCAGATCTTCCCGATGTACGCCCTCAAGCGCCGGGGGCTCGGGACGCCCGAGACGTTCTTCGCCGCCTTCGAGGACGCCGGATCCCACGAGGCGGCCCTCCGCAGACTCCTCGGCGGCGAGGTGGACGCCGCGGCGGCGAAGGACCTGGTGTGGAGGGAGATGGTGCGGGAAGACCCGTCGCTCGAGGGCCGGCTCCGGGAGCTCGCCGCCTCCGAGCCCGTGCCCTCCAACGGGTTCGTCGCCGGCCCCACGGTGTCCCCCT
The DNA here is from genome assembly GCA_964624725.1 of uncultured Thermodesulfobacteriota bacterium. GTDB lineage: Bacteria > Desulfobacterota > Deferrisomatia > Deferrisomatales > Deferrisomataceae > Deferrisoma. Next base: position 20,671 of record CAZUYO010000007.1, on the reverse strand, counting down.
CCCTTCGGCGCCAGATCCGGACGCTCCTTCTTTCCATGCACGAGTCCCCCCAGGGGAAGAAGGCGCTGATCGACCTCGGGGCCGACCGGTTTCTCCCCACCGCCGACGAGGACTACGCCGCGTTGTATGAGATGGTGCAGGCCCTCTCGGCCGAACTCGCCGGGTACTTCCAGTACCGATGATCCGCCCCTCGAGCCTGCGCAGCCGGTTCCTGGTCTCGTTCGGCGCCCTGGTCGCCGGGCTGGGGTTTCTGAGCCTGGGCGTGACCTGGGTCTCCACGGCGGCCTTCTACCGGACCAACCTCGACCTGCGGCTCCGCCAGGCCGCGGCCCGGCTCGAAAGCCACCTGCGGGCGACGGAGGAGTCGCTCGTGTTCCGCACCCGGATCCTGGCCGAGGTGGCCCGGGTCCAGTCGTCCAGCCTCGACCCCCGCCCGCTTCGCCAACTCCAGGTGTACACCATGCGCTGGCTCACCCACGACGGGCTCGAGATCGTCGGCATGGGGAACCGGGCGTACTGGAGGGAGCGGGGAGGCTGGGAGCCTCTCCTCGAAAAGGCGTTCTCCGGCGTTCCCACCACCGCGGTCCGGGCGCTTCCCGGGGGTGGGGCGGCGCTCGCCGCGGCGAGCCCCCGGGAGGGGGCCAACGGGGTCGAGGAGGTGATCGTGGTGGCCCTTCCCCTGGGGACCTCGGTCCTCCAGCGCTGGGCCTCGCTCCTGGGGGCCGATGTGGCGCTGCTCGGGCCCGACGGCCGACTGCTGGGGACGAGCCTCCCGAGCGCCTGGGATCCCCCGGCCCCCGATTCCCGGAGGGGGGAGGTCGTGGTCGGCGGGGTTCCCCGGGCCTACCTGCGCGCCCCGCTCCGCGCCGGGGGCCGGCCCCAGGGATGGGCCCTGATCCTCTTGCCCACCGGGGAACTCCAGGCCCTCGCGGTCCGCACGGCGCTCGCCCAGGCGGGAGTCCTCCTCGCGGCGTTCCTGGGGTTCTTCGTCCTGTACCGCGCCGTGGTCCGCCGGGCCACCTCCGACCTGGAGCGCCTTTCCGGCTGGGCCCAGGGCTTCGACCCCGGGCATCCCACCCCCCCGCCGCCCGTGGCGCCCGACGACGAGGTGGGCCTCCTGGCGGCGTCCTTCGGGGCGCTCGTGAGCCGCCTCGAGTCGGCCCTGGAGCAGGTGGCCGCGGCCAACGAGGAACTCGCCGAGACGAACCGGACCCTGGAGGAGCGGGTGCGGGCGAAGACCCGGGAACTGGAGGAGGAGCGCGGGCGCCTCGACGCGGTGCTGAGCGGCATGCCCCACGCCGTACTGCTCGTGGACCCCAACGACCGGATCGTCTACGCGAACCGGGAGGGCCGCCGCCGGTTCGGGCCGGTGGAGGGCATGCGCTGCGCCCGGGTTCTCGGCCGGGACGAACCGCCGCTGGAGGCCGGCGATCTCGAACTCCGGCTCGGGGGCCGCGACTACCTCATCCAGAGGGCTCCGGCGGGAGAGGGGCACACCGTGGTGGTGATCCAGGACATCACCGAGCGGCGCACCCTGGAACGGCAACTCCAGCACGCCCAGCGCATGGAAAGCGTGGGCCGGCTCGCGGCCGGGGTGGCCCACGACTTCAACAACATCCTGGGCGCCATGGTGCCGTCGCTCGAGATGATGGAGCGGCGCATCGAGAACCCCAAGGCCCTCCGGTACCTGGGCACCGTCAAGGCCGGGGCCGAGCGGGCCGCCGGGTTGGTGCGCCAACTGCTCGCCTTCAGCCGGGCGGGGGAGTTCGAGCCGCGGCCGATGGACCTGAACGCCGAGGTGGAGCGGGCCCTGGGCCTGGCACGGCCGAGCCTGAAGGGCACCGAACTGCGCTGGCTCCCGGACGACGGCCTCGGACCGGTCCGGGCCGACCCCACCCAGGTGCAGCAGGTCGTCTTGAACCTCGTCCTGAACGCCGTGGACGCCATGGACTCCGGGGGCGTGCTGACGGTCGAGACCTTCCGGTCCCCAGATGCCCGGGCCGCCGTGCTGGCGGTCCAGGACACCGGCCCGGGCGTTCCGGAGGACCTGGCCGAGCGGATCTTCGACCCCTTCTTCACGACCAAGGAACCCGGCAAGGGCACCGGCCTGGGGCTCGCCATCGTGTACGGGATCGCCGAGCGCCACGGGGGCGCCGTGCGGCTCGTGAGCCCGCCGGGGGGAGGGGCGCGGTTCGAGGTGACCTTCCCCTTCGCCGAAGGGGCGGCTCCGGAGGCCGCGGCCGAGGGGGAACCGCCCGCCGGCGCGGGCGACATCCTGGTGGTGGACGACGACCCCGTGGTGCTCGCGACCCTGGCCCGGGTGCTCCGGGACGCCGGCTACCGGGTGCGGGCGGCCCGGAGCGCCGAGGAGGCCCTTCGGGTGGTCGAACGGGGCGACCGAACCTTCGGCGCCGCCCTCGTGGACGTGCGCATGCCGGGCATGGACGGCGTGGCGCTGGCCGTGAAGCTGCGGGAACTCGACCCGGGACTTCCCCTCCGGTTCATCAGCGGATACGCCGAGAACCGGGAGGAGGAGATTCGCAAACTCGGTTTTCCCACCCCGATCCGCAAACCCTTCCAGGTCCGAGACCTGCTGGCCCTCCTCCAGGCCATCGTACGGTCCTGATCCGATCCTCCCGTTTTTTTGCCATCCCCCCCTTGACAGGGCAACGCGCGGGGCTACACTTCGTGCGGTCGTTCTTTTCATACAGTGTTTGATCTTGTTTGGGGGCACATCATGGGGGATTTCCACCGGCTCCGGCTTCTGGGCCTCGGCCTCGCCGCCGCCCTTCTCGCTTCCTCCGCCGCGGCCGCGCCCCGGCTCACCGACGCGCAGTCCCACCCCCTGGAGGTGGGCGGCCCCCTGCCCCGGCTCGCCTGGGGGGACCTACCGGGCCCGGATCGCGCGTACCTCGGGGTTTCGGCGCCCGAAGCCACCACCGAGGACGTCCCGGGCGAGATCCTGCTCGTGGAGTTCTTCAACGTCCATTGCCAGTCGTGCATGGCCCAGGCCCCGGTGATGGCGGAACTCACGGCCCTCATCGCCGCCGACGAGGACCTCGCCGGAAACGCCAAGATCCTGGGCGTGGCCGAGGGCAACACGGCCGACGAGGTGGCGGCGTTCCGGGCGCGGTACGGCCTGTCGTTCCCCCTGATCCCGGATCCCGAGTTCCTCGCCTACCACGCCTTCGGGAACCCCGGGGGCACGCCCTACACGGTGCTGTGCGTCCGGCGCGACGGCGGCTGGATCGTGGCCACGACCCACCTGGGGGCCATCACGACCCCCATGCTCCCGTTCTACGACATGAAGCGCTACCGCCACCTGGATCCCTCGCTCTTCCAGGGGCTCGCGGAGGAGGCCTCCGCGTTCCAGGTGGTGCGCAAACCCCCGGTGCTCCAGATGCCGGAGGACGAGGTGGTGCGCCGCATCCTCGAGGCGCCGGCGTTCCGGGGGCGGGACGCGCGGGCCGAGGCGCTGGATCTCCCCCACACCGGCCGGGCCTGGCGGATCGAGGCCCCCGGGGGGCCCTACTTCGCCCGGGTGTTCTCGGTGGCCCCGGTGTGCGACATCTGCCACGCGCTGCACTTCGTGGCCGTGTTCGACCGGTACGGCGAGGTGGCCGAGGTCGTGAAGCTGCGGATCAGCCGGTACGGGAACCAGGAGATCTCGGAGGAGGACCTGGCCTTTCTCCGCGCCCGGCTCCGGGGGTTCAACGCGTTTCGCCCCCGGATGTTCGACCCCGCGGTGGACGCCGTGAGCGGCGCCACCATGTCGAGCTCCCTCGTGTTCGACGCGCTCCGTAACGCGGGCGCCTTCTTCCAGGATCTCATCGACGCCGGGCTCGTGAGCCCCTAACCCTTCCCCAAAGGAGGTGGGCCGTGAAGACCAAGCCAAACCCGCGCTCCCGACGAAGATTCCTGGCAGCCCTCGGCTCGGGCCTCGCCGCGCTCGGATTCGCGCCGAGGGCCAAGGCCGGCACGGCGCGCGCCGGCACCCGCCCGTCCGCGGGGTTCCGGCGCACGCCGCACGTCGAGGCCTACTACCGCACCCTCGAGGACTGAACTCTCCGAAACGAGGCAGATCAGGAGGCGAGTCATGCGCGTTCGAACGGCAAGGCCGAGCCCCGCCGGGCCGGGCGGGGCCGGGGTGGACCGACGGGGGTTCCTCAAATCCGCCGCCACGGCGATGGCGGCCGGCGCGGTGGCCGGGTCGCCGGCCGGGTTCGTCCGCCGGGCCCGGGCCGGGGAGAAGTCGCCGTACCCCGACGCCAAGCAGGTGAAGACGGTGTGCACCCACTGCTCCGTGGGCTGCGGCGTCATCGCCGAGGTCCAAAACGGGGTGTGGGTCCGCCAGGAGATGGACCTCACCCACCCGATCAGCCGGGGCGGGGTGTGCTGCAAGGGCGCGAGCCTGCGGGACTTCGCCACGAGCGAGAAGCGGCTTCGCCACCCCCTCAAGCTCGAAGGGGGCAAGTGGAAGAAGATCTCCTGGGACCAGGCCCTCGACGAGATCGCCGAAAAGCTCCTGGCCATCCGCAAGGAATCCGGGCCCGACAGCGTGTACTGGATGGGGTCGGCCAAGTTCTCCAACGAGCAGGCCTACCTGTTTCGGAAGATGGCCGCCATGTGGGGGACGAACAACGTCGACCACCAGGCCCGGGTCTGACACAGCACCACCGTCGCCGGTCTGGCGAACACGTGGGGCTACGGGGCCATGACGAACCACCTCAACGACATCCGAAACGCCCGGTCCATCATCATGCTGGGCTCGAACGCCGCCGAGGCCCACCCGGTGGCCATGCAGCACATCCTGGCGGCGAAGGAGAAGAACGGGGCGCCGCTCATTGTGGTGGACCCCCGGTTCACCAAAACCGCCGCCAAGGCCGACGTGTACGTGCGCCACCGCTCGGGCACCGACGTGGCCCTGGTCATGGGCCTGGTGCGGGAGATCGTAAAAAACGGCTGGCACGACAAGGAGTTCATCGAGAAGCGCACCTTCGGGTTTGAGGAGGTCATGCGGGTGGCCGACCACTACACCCCCGAGGAGGTGGAGCGGATCACCGGGGTGAAGCCGGAACTCCTCAAAAGGGTGGCGCGGCTCCTGGCCGAGAACCGGCCCGGCACCCTGATCTGGTGCATGGGCGGCACCCAGCACTCCAACGGCAACAACGTGACCCGCAGCTACTGCATCCTCCAGCTCGTGCTCGGCAACATGGGCAAGGCGGGCGGCGGCGCCAACGTGATCCGGGGCCACGACAACGTCCAGGGCGCCACCGACATGTGCATCCTCGCCAACAGCCTGCCCGGGTACTACGGGCTCTCCGACGGGGCGTTCAAGCACTGGGCCCAGGTCTGGGGCGTGGATCCCGACTGGCTCATGGGCCGGTTCGACCGGGAGTACGACAAAAAGCAGCACAACAAGAAGGGCTTCACCATGGCCCGCTGGTACGAGGGGGTGCTCCAGCCCAAGGACCAGATCGACCAGCGCGACAACATCCGGGCCCTGTTCTACTGGGGCATCGCCATGGAGAGCCAGAGCCAGATGCACAGGGTCAAGGAGGCGCTGGAGAAACTCGAGCTCCTCGTGCTCGTGGATCCCTTCGTGCCCTCGGCCGCGGTGGTGCCCGATCGCACCGACGGCACCTACCTCCTGCCGGCCTCGACCCAGTTCGAGAACGAGGGCTCGGTCACGGCCACGGCCCGGCAGCTCCAGTGGCGCTACAAGGTCATGGACCCGCTGTACGACTCCAGGCCCGACCACGAGATCATGTTCGCCCTGACCGAGCGGCTGGGGTTCGGAAAGGAGTTCCGGGGCAAGATCGAGACGTGGCCCGACGACTGCGTGAACGAGTGGCGCAGCGGGCTCCAGACCATCGGGTACCTGGGCCAGACGGTGGAGCGGCTCAAGCGCCAGCGCGACAACGCCCACACCTTCGACCTGGTGACCCTGCGCGCCAACGGGGGCCCCTGCGACGGGGAGTACTACGGGCTGCCCTGGCCGTGCTGGAACGAGAAGCATCCGGGCACCCCGATCCTCTACGACATGTCCAAGCCCGTCATGGAAGGGGGCCTCCCGTTCCGGGCGCGGTTCGGCACCGAGTACAAGGGGCGGGACCTCCTGGCCGCCCCGGGCGTGACCATGCCCGGAAGCCAGGCCGAAGGCGGCTACCCCGAGTTCAAGGACGTGGTGAAGGGGAAGAACTGGAAGACCGACCTCACCAACAAGACCATCGAGGCGGCCCTGGCGAAGGGCATGGCCCCGTTCGGCAACGCCCGGGCCCGGATGTACGTGTGGACCTTCCCCGACCCCGTGCCCGTGCACCGGGAGCCCATCCACACCCCGCGGCCCGACCTCATCGCCGACTACCCCACCTACAAGGACCAGAAGATGCAGTACCGGTGCTTCACGCCGTTCGAGGGGGTCCAGTCGGGCGAGGCGTGCAAGGAGTACCCGCTCATCCTAACCACCGGCCGGATCGTGCACCACATGGGAGGCGGCGCCGAGACCCGGGGCAACCGCTGGCTCTCGGAGCTCGCCCCCGAGATGTACGCCGAGGTGCACCCGAGGACCGCCAACGACTACGGGCTCCTCGAGGGCGACTGGATCTGGGTGGAAAGCCCCCAGAAGGGCCGGATCAAGGTGCGGGTGAAGATCACCCACCGGGTGGACGAGCACACGATCTTTCTGCCGTACCACTTTGGCGGGGTGTTCGAGGGCGTGAGCAAGGCCGACCGCTACCCCGAGGGGACCGTACCCTTCGCCCTGGGCGAGTCGGCCAACGTGGTCACCAACTACGGCTACGACGTGGTGACCCAGATGCAGGAGACCAAGACCGGCCTGTGCCAGATCTCCAAGGCCTAGGAGGTGCCCCATGGCCCGGCTGAAATTCCTTTGTGACGCGAACCGGTGCATCGCCTGCGACGGCTGCACCGTGATGTGCAAGAACGCGAACGACGTCCCCCGGGGCACCTTCCGCCGCCGGGTGGTCACGATCAACGAGGGGCAGGACGGCGAGGCGAGCATCTCCATCTCGTGCATGCACTGTTCCAACCCGCCCTGCGCCGCGGTGTGCCCGGTGGAGGCGTTCTACCAGACCGACGACGGGCTGGTGCTCCACTCCAAGGACAAGTGCATCGGGTGCGGGTACTGCCTGTTCGCCTGCCCCTTCGGGGCCCCGAGCTTCCCCAGCGGCGCCCCCTTCGGGGCCAAGGGCGTCATGGACAAGTGCACCTACTGCGCCGGGGGCCCGGAGGAGGACCTCTCGGCGGCGGAACGGAAGAAGTACGGGGCGAACCGACTGGCCGAGGGCAAGCTCCCGGCCTGCGCCACGGCCTGCGCCACGAAGGCCCTCCTGGCCGGGGAGGCCGACGAGATCTCCCGGATCTACCGGAAACGGGCCATGGAGCGGGGCTCCGAGGCGAACGCCTGGGGCTGGAAACGGGCCTACGGCAAGAGCCTGTAATGGGGAAGGGGCGGCCCCTCGGGGGCCGCCCCGGTGGGAGGGAACGCGCATGACCCTGCGACGAACCGCCGCGGCCCTCGCGTTCGCGGTGCTCGGGCTCTGGGCCGGGGGAGCCCCGGCCGCCGGGCCCGCCCCCGAGCTGGCCGACGGCCGCTACCCCTACCTGGCGCCTGCGGGGGACGAGAACCCGCTGGTGGCCCGGTGGGCCGGCCTGGCCCGGGCGATGCCCGACTGGAAGGACAAGGCCAAGGCGGCCCACTACCGGTTCCCACCGGGCAAGGACGGCCGGAAGTGCGACCAGGCCGACTGCCACCCCGGGTTCCGGGACGCCTTCGTCGCCAAACTCCTGGCCCTCCCCGAGGGGGCCGCCCGGCAGGCCGCCCGGGAGCCCCGCCAGGGGGCGGAGCGCTGCGGCGACTGCCACGGATGGGACCGGATCCGGCAGCGCACCGCGGCCTGCCGCCTCCACTTCCGGGAAACCGACCGGGTCGAGTGCACGGCGTGCCACCTGGAGGGCCCCAAGGTGCTCGAGGCCCGGGGGGAGAAGAAAACCGCGGTCGTGCGGGGCCTGCGGCCTTGGCGCGCCTGGCCCGCCCACGAACTCACCAAGGAGGAGAAGGCCATCGCCTGCGACAAGGCCTGCCACGCGCCCCGGAACCCCTTCGGGGTGAAGCGGGTCTGCGGCGACTGCCACGGCGAGGGCAAGCTCGAGGTACCCCGGCTCGCGGCCGCGGGGGTCCTCGTGCACGCGACCGACCCCCGGAGCCCCTGGCCCCGGCTCACGGACCGGTTCTTCGTGGGGCTCACCGCGGTCGTGACCGCGGCCCTCCTGGCCCACATCCTGTTGGACATGGTGCGTTCCCGCAAGGAGGAGGATCGATGAGCCCACGGGAGGTCCAGCGGTTTCCGCCCGGGTTCGTGTGGCAGCACGCCCTCCTGATGATCACCTTCACCGTGCTCGCCGTGACCGGCATGCCGCTCAAATGGCACTGGTGGGGGGTGATCCGGGCGATGGGCGGCTACGAGGTGGTCCGGTGGATCCACCGGGCGAGCGGGGTGGTGATGCTCGGCCTGGGCCTGGTCCACGTGGCCCACGCCCTGTGGCACCAGGTGCGCGCCGGCCGGCGGGGCGGGCTCTGGCCCTCGCCGCGGGACGTCCGGGACATGCTCCACGACACCCGGTTCCTCCTGGGCCTCGAGCCCCGACGGGCCCGGTACCCCCGGTACAGCTACATCAACAAGTTCGACTACTGGGGCGCCTTCTGGGGGGTGGCCATCATGGCCGGCTCGGGGCTCATCCTGTGGTTCCCGCGCCTGTTCTCCGACTTCGTGATCCACATGGGATACATCGCCCACACCGACGAGGCGCTCCTCGCGGTGATCGCGATCTTCATCTGGCACCTCTACCACGTGCACACCTACCACGGCCGGCCCCGGCTTAACCGGGTGTGGCTCACGGGCAGGATCGCCCTCGAAGACCTCAAGCGCGAGCACCCCGAGGAGTACGACGAGCTCGTGCGGGCCGGCCGCCTCGGGGAGCCGGGCTGATCCATGGCCGATCCCCGGAACGGACTCCCCCCCCGGCCGGCGCTGGAGGCGTGGTTGTGCTCGTGTAACGGCGCCGCCCCCCTGCCCCGGCCGGCCGATCTGCCCGAGGGCCTCCGGCCCCGGGGGTTCCGGCTCCTGTGCCGCCAGGATCTTCCGGCCCCCGAAGGGCCGGTGTTCGTCGGGTGCGCCCGGGGGACCGGCCGGCTCCTGGCCGACTGGGAGGCACAGGGGCTTTCCCCCGGCCGGGTCGTGGCCTGGGACCTCGTCCCGGCGCTCGTCGGCCGATCCGGCGCCGAGGCCCGGCGCCTCGCCGCCGCGGCCGCCGCAGCCGGGGCGGCCCTCGCCGCCGCGGCCCTCCCCCCGGCCGAGCGCGAACTGCCCCCCCTTCCCCGGGTGGCGGTGCTGGGGCCCGGGGGCCCCGGGGTCGCGCGCGCCCTGGCCGGGGTGGCCGAGGTGGTTTGGATCGCGCCCGGCGCCCGGCCGGGGACGGGCTGGAAGGCCCTCCCCGCCCATCCCGTCCGGGTCGACGGGCGGGCCGGGGCATTTCGGATCGGCCTGGCCGCCCCCCACCCGGTGGACCCCTGGTCCTGCGTGGAGTGCGGCGCGTGCGCCCGGGCCTGCCCCACCGGGGCCCTGGACCCGGAACTCCGGTTTTCCCCCGAGCGCTGCGACGGGTGCGGCCGGTGCGAGGCGGCCTGCGGCCCGGCGGCCGCCCTGGACCTCCGCCGCCCCCCGGCCGTGGCGGCCGACCAGGTGATCTGGCCCCGCGGGTCCGGCCCACCGCGGCCCGGCCTGTTCCTTCCGGCCGGAGAAGACGAGGTCGTCGGGGCCGTGGCCCAGGCCCTCGCCCTCGCCCCCGGGCCGGCCGCCTGGGATCCCCTGGGTCCGCCCCCGAACGCCTGCGCCCACCGGGCCGCCCGGCTCCCGGGCTGCTCCCGGTGCCTCGAGGTCTGCCCCACCGGGGCGTTGCGGGACCGGGCCGGTTCGCTCGACCGGGACCCGCTCGCCTGCTCCGGGTGCGGGGCCTGTGTGGCCGCCTGCCCCACCGGGCAGATGGACGCCCGGCCCGGGCCCCGGGACGCCCTGGCCCGGGCCCTCGAGTCCCTCGGCCGGGCCGGGGTGCCCCTTCTCCTGCGGTGCCGCGACGCCGACGAGGTCGGCGGGCCGCCGGGGGCCCTGGGGGTGCCCCTCGACCACCTGGCCGGCCCCGATGCCTGGGGGTTGGCCGGGGCCGTCCTGGCCGGGTCTCCCTGGATCCGGCTCGCGCCCTGCCCCACGTGTGACCCGGTCGCCCGGGCGCTGCGGGAGGAATGCGACCGCGTCCTCGACCGGGTCGGCCTCGGCGGCCGGATTCTTCTCGACGGGGACGCCCCCGTGCCCGGGGCGGAGCGGAGGCCCCCCCTGCCCCCGGGCCACCCGGAAGAATCCACCCTGGCCCGCCGCGCCCGGATCCTCCGGGCCCTGTGGGACGCGTCGCCGGACGCGCCGGACCTCGACGGCCCCTTCGGGCGCCCGGAAGTCGGGGGCGGGTGCACGGCCTGCGGGGCCTGCGCCGGGGTCTGCCCCACCGGGGCGCTGGAGGCCGACCCGAACACCCCCGAGCTCCGGGTGACCGAGGTGCGGTGCGTGGGGTGCGGGCTGTGCGCCGCCGCCTGTCCCGAGGCGGCCCTCGGGCTCCGGCGCGGGCTGCGGTGGGCGCGGGAGTCCTTCGCGCCCCGGGTGCTCGTTCGGGCCGACGCCCACGCCTGTCCGGCGTGCGGCCGGGTGTTCGCCACCCGGGAGGCGATCGAGGCCGTGGCCCGCCGGCTCCGGCGCCGGGGCGTAGGCGATCCGGAACTCCTGGCGCTGTGTCCGGACTGCCGCGCGGTGCGGGCGTTGGCCGAGGGGCCGCGCCCCGGGGAGGCCGGCTCGTGAGGCCGGGCTGGGGGGATCTGGCCCGTTGGCTCTGGGAGGGGCCGACGCCGGAGGACCTGGAGGCGCTCGCGCACGCCGACTCCCCCCTCCTCGGGGAACTCTCGGCCTACGCCCGGAAACGGGGGCCGGTGAGGGGGGTCGAGGCGGCGCGGGAGGCCCTCTGGACGCTTCTCCAAACCCCCTTTTCCCCCCGCCTTGCGCCCTACGCCAGCGCCTACCGGAACGGGGCGCGGTTCGGACCGGCGCTCGTTTCCTTCCGGGGCTTTCTCCGGGCGCAGGGGCTCGTGCCCGAGGGCGAGCGGTTCCGCGACGCGGAGGACCACGCCGCCTTCCAGCTCGACTGCCTGGCGTTCCTGGCGGCGGAGGCCGGCCCCCGGTCTGCCGCGTACCGGGAGTGCCTCGGGGCCCACGTGCTGCCGTGGATGCCGCGGTTCTTCCGGGACCTCGCGCGGGAGGACGCGACCCTGCCCCACGGCGGGTTCTACGCCGGCGTGGCCGCGGCCGGGCTGGGGCTCCTCACGGCCGAGGCGTCCCGCCTGGACCTTCCGGCCGGGCCGGCGGAACCCGGGACGCACCCGTCCCCCTGACCCGGCCCCCGGGGACGGCGGGGACCCGAGGGCCCCGGGCCCGCCGTGCCTACTTGTACTTCCTCGGCTCGATCCCGTACTTTCGGACCTTGTAACCCACGATCCGCGGCGTGGTCTGGAGCCGCTCGGCGGCTTTGCGGATGTTCCCCCGGGTGGCCTTGAGGGCGTCCACGATGAGGTCGGTCTCGAAATGCCGCACCGCCTCGTCGAAGGGCAGATCCACGGCGCTCCGGGACTCGTCGGCGGTCTGGAGGGTCGGGGGCAGGTGGTAGGAGTGGATCGCGGCCTCCTCGCACAGGAGGACGGCCCGCTCCATGCAGTTTTCGAGCTCCCGCACGTTGCCCGGCCAGTGGTAGCGCATGAGCATGTCGATGGCCGGGGTGGTGATGCGCCGGATGTCCTTGCCGTTCTCCCGGGCGAACTTCCCCAGGAAATGCTCGGCCAGGAGCAGGATGTCGGTGCGCCGTTCCCGAAGCGGCGGCAGGAAGATGGGAAACACGTTGAGGCGGTAGTAGAGGTCCTCCCGGAACCGGCCGCTCTCGATCAACCCCTCGAGATCCCGGTTGGTGGCCGCGATGACGCGCACGTTGGCCCGAAGGGTCTCCAGGCCGCCCACCCGCTCGAACTCCTTCTCCTGGAGCACCCGCAGGAGCTTCACCTGCAGGGTGGGCGAGAGCTCGCCGATCTCGTCGAGGAAGATCGTGCCCCCCTCGGCCAGCTCGAACTTCCCGGGTTTGCGCTGGACCGCGCCGGTGAACGCCCCCTTCTCGTGGCCGAAGAGCTCCGACTCGATCAGGTTCTCGGGGATCGCGGCGCAGTTGACCTTGACGAAGGGCTTTTTCGCCCGGGGGGAGTTGTAGTGGATCGCGTGGGCGACGAGCTCCTTCCCGGTGCCGCTTTCGCCCCGGATGAGCACGGTGGCGTTCGATTTCGCCACCCGGGCGATCATGGCGTAGACCTCGTGCATGGCCTTGGAGTTGCCGATGATGTTCGTGATGTTGTATTTGCGCACGAGGTCGGCCTCGAGCCGCTCCTTTTCGGCCACGAGCTTCTGGCGCTCGTCCTCGGCCAGGCGATGGAGTTTGACGGCCTGGGCCACCATGGTGCCCAGGATGGTGAGAAGCCGCACGTCGTCCTCGAGCCCCACCCCGTCCCCCGTGACCCGGTCGGCGCTCAGGGCCCCCAGGACCTCGTCCCCCACCTTCAGGGGCACGCACACGAAGGCCACCTCCTCCCGCGTGAGGTCCCGGCTCAGGGTGCGGTTCAGGAACAGCGGCTCCCGGCCCACGTGGGGCACGGCCATGGGCTCGCCCGTGGCCACCACGCGGCCCGTGATCCCCTCACCGATCCGGTAGCGGCCCCGGCTCTCCTCCTCGGGCGTAAGGCCGTAGGACACCTCGACCCGGACCTCCTCGGCATAGGGGGACACCACGGCCACGGTGCCCCGGGTCATGCCGAGCCGGCGGCCCAGCACCGCCAGCGTCCGATACAGCCGGTCCCGGAGGGGGGCGTCGCTGGCCAGGGCCGCGCTCACCTCGCCCAGGGTCTCGAGTTCCTGGAGTTTTCGCTCCAGCGCCTTTGCGGTTGTCAAGGGGGTGCTCCTGCAACTGAGGGCGACAACGGGAAACAGCGGTCCCGCCCGATCCCGACGGAAGGCTCGTCGGATCCCCGGCGTTCCCCCGCACCCGCGGGCCGGGGAATGGCCGGGCATGGGCCACCGGATGCGACAGCATTGTACTTCACAAAATCACAAGAAACAATCCTGTCGTCCCGGCGCCGGGAGACCGCGGCCGGACCGCACGGCGCCATTGGCACAGATCCTGCTAGCGGAGGACGAGCGGTTTTTCCATTCGAACCGGGCTTCGGCCCCAACCCCATCCGGAGGAGGTGTCGCATCATGGATCCCAAAGCCGTCATGGAGTTCGCCCGCGAGAACGAGTGCGTGTTCGTGGACATCAAGTTCCTCGATTTCGTCGGGCTCTGGCAGCACTTCACCCTGCCGATCCAGGCCTTCGACGAGTCGGCCTTCGAGGAGGGCCTGGGGTTCGACGGGTCGAGCATCCGGGGCTGGCAGCCCATCAACGCCTCGGACATGCTCGTGATCCCCGACCCGGCCACCGCCAAGATCGACCCGTTCCCCCGGGAGCGCACCCTGTCGCTCATCGGGAACATCGTGGACCCCGTGACCAAGGAGCCCTACAGCCGGGATCCCCGGTACATCGCCCAGAAGGCCGAGGCCTACCTCAAGAGCACCGGCATCGGCGACACGGCCTACTTCGGGCCGGAAGCGGAGTTCTTCATCTTCGACGACGTGCGGTTCGACCAGACCCGAAACAGCGCCTTCTACTTCGTGGACTCGGTGGAGGGGCGGTGGAACACGGGCCGGGATGAGCAGCCGAACCTGGCGTACAAGCCCCGGTACAAGGAGGGGTACTTCCCGGTGCCCCCGACCGACGCCCTGAACGATCTGCGAAACGAGATGGTCCTGGAGCTCCTGCGGCTCGGGATCGAGGTGGAGCTCCAGCACCACGAGGTGGCCACCGGGGGCCAGGGCGAGATTGACATCAAGTACGCCCCGCTGGTGCAGCAGGGCGACAACCTGCAGTGGTTTAAGTACGTGCTGAAGAACGTGGCCCGCCGGAACGGCAAGACCCTCACGTTCATGCCGAAGCCCCTGTTCGAGGACAACGGCACCGGCATGCACACCCATCAGTCCATCTGGAAGGACGGCGAGAACCTGTTCGCGGGCGACAAGTACGCGGGCCTGAGCCAGATCGGGCTGTGGTACATCGGCGGCATCCTCAAGCACGCCCGGGCCCTGTGCGCCATCTGCAACCCCTCCACCAACTCCTACCGCCGGCTCGTCCCGGGCTTCGAGGCCCCGGTGAACCTGGCCTACTCCAGCCGCAACCGGTCGGCCGCGGTCCGGATCCCGATGTACTCCACGAGCCCCAAGGCGAAGCGGATCGAGTTCCGGACCCCCGACCCGTCGTGCAACGGGTATCTGGCCTTTGCGGCGATGCTGATGGCGGGCCTCGACGGTATCGAGAACAAGATCGATCCGGGCGAACCCCTGGACAAGGACATCTACGGCCTGTCCCCCGAGGAACTGGCGAACGTGCCCTCGGCCCCCGGCTCCCTCGAGGAGGCCCTGAACGCGCTGGAGGAGGACCACGAGTTCCTCCTGAAGGGCGACGTGTTCACCGAGGACGCGATTCAGATGTGGCTCGACTACAAGCGCGAAAACGAGGTGGACCCGATCCGCATGCGGCCCACGCCCTGGGAGTTCGCCCTCTACTTCGACTGCTGATCCCCGCCGCGGCAGCGACCCGAGCCGGGGCCCCGAACGGGGCCCCGGTTTTTTTGTCCCCCGCGAGGACGCAAAAAGGCCGCCCGGGGCGGTGGCACCCGCGGGCGGCCTCGTCGGTCGCGCGAAGGGGGGGGCTGGCCTACTCCTCGGCCGTCTCCGCCCCGGCCCCCTTCTCCTCGGCGGCCTCTTCCCCGCCGCCCAGGGCCACCTGCCGGCTCCCCAGGGCCGTGAGCTCGGCCATGACCTCCTCGTCGGTGAGCTCGGAACGCCGGGGCTTCACCAGGGGCTCGTAGTGCACCCCGTCGTCGTGGACCTCGATGCCCACCCGCCGGTACTGCGGCGTTCCGGTGCCGGCCGGGATCAACCGGCCCATGATCACGTTCTCCTTGAGCCCCCGCAGGTGGTCCACCCGGCCCTCGATGGCGGCCTGGGTGAGCACCTTGGTGGTCTCCTGGAAGCTCGCCGCCGAGATGAAGCTCTCGGTCGAAAGGCTCGCCTTCGTGATCCCCAGGAGCACCGGCACGCCGATGGCGGGACGGCCGCCCTTTTCCAGGACCTTTCGGTTCTCCTCCTCGAACACGTGGCGTTCCACCTGCTCCTTGAGCAGGAAGTCCGTGTCGCCCACGTCGGTGATCTCCACGCGCTTGAGCATCTGCCGGACGATCACCTCGATGTGCTTGTCGTTGATGTCCACGCCCTGGAGCCGGTAGACCTCCTGGATCTCGTCCACCAGGTATTTCATGAGGTTCTTCTCGCCCAGGACCTTGAGCACCTCGTGGGGATTGGTGGCGCCCTCCATGAGCGGCTCGCCGGCCCGCACGAAATCGCCCTCCCGCACCGACACGTGCCGGCCCTTCGGGATCAGGTACTCCTTGGGCTCCCCCACCTCGGGGGTCACGATGAGCCGGCGCTTCCCGCGCACATCCTTGCCGAAGCTCACCGTGCCGTCGATCTCCGAGATGACCGCCGCGTCCTTGGGCTTGCGGGCCTCGAAGAGCTCGTCCACCCGGGGCAGACCGCCGGTGATGTCCTTCGTCTTCGTGGTCTCCCGCGGGATCTTGGCCACCACGTCGCCGGCCTGGACCTCGTCGCCCTCCTGCACCAGGATGTTCGCCCCCACGGGCAGGATGTACCGGGCCACCGTCTCGCCGGTCTCCAGGCTCTTGATGGAGACGCGGGGCTGGTAGTCGCCGCCCCGGGCCTCGGTGATCACCTTGCGCGACAGGCCGGTCACCTCGTCCACCTGCTCGCGCATGGTCACGCCGTCCAAGATGTCGCCGAACTTCACCCGGCCGGAGGCCTCGGTGACGATGGGGTTGGTGTAGGGATCCCACTCGGCCACCCGCTGGCCGGCCGTGACCGCGTCGCCGTCCTTCACCAGGAGGTGGGCGCCGTAGACCACCTGGTAGCGCTCCCGTTCCCGGCCCTGGTCGTCCACCACCACGATCTCGCCGTTTCGGCTCATGGCCACGATCGTGCCGTCGGCCTTGGTCACGGTCTTGAGGTTCCGGTACCGCACGATGCCGGCGTGGCGGACCTCCAGGGTGGACTGCTCGACCCGCTTCGAGGCCGTGCCGCCGATGTGGAACGTGCGCATGGTGAGCTGGGTGCCGGGCTCGCCGATGGACTGGGCCGCGATGATCCCCACGGCCTCCCCGATGTTCACCTTGCGGCCCCGGGCCAGGTCGCGGCCGTAGCATTCCACGCACAGCCCGGTGCGGGTCTGGCAGGTCAGCACGCTGCGGATCGTCACCTTCTCGATGCCGGCGTCCTCCACCTTGGCCGCGAGCTCCTCGGTGATCTCGGCGTTCGCCGGCACGATCACCTCGCCGGTGTAGGGATCGCGGATGTCCATGAGGGCGGTGCGGCCCAGGATCCGGTCCCGCAGCCGCTCCACCACCTCGCCGCCCTCCACCAGGGCCGTCACCTCGATCCCGTCCAGGGTGCCGCAGTCCTGCTCCGTGATCACCACGTCCTGGGCCACGTCCACGAGCCGCCGGGTCAGGTACCCGGAGTTCGCGGTCTTCAGGGCCGTGTCGGCCAGGCCCTTGCGGGCCCCGTGGGTGGAGATGAAGTACTGGAGCACCGTCAGGCCCTCGCGGAAGTTCGCGGTGATCGGGGTCTCGATGATCTCCCCGGAGGGCTTCGCCATGAGGCCCCGCATCCCGGCGAGCTGCCGCATCTGGTTCATGGAGCCCCGGGCGCCGGAGTCCGCCATGATGTGGATCGAGTTGAGCTCCGCGCCGTTCCCCGAGCCCTCCAGGTCCTTCATCATCTCCTGGGCCACCGCGTCGGCCGCGTTGGACCAGATGTCCACCACCTTGTTGTAGCGCTCGCCGTCGGTGATGACCCCGTCCTCGAACTGCCGCTGGATCTCGGCCACCTCGGCGAAGGCCTTGTCCAGGATGTCCTTCTTGGCGGCCGGGATCTTCATGTCGTGGATCCCGATGGAGAGGCCCGACCGGGTCGCCATGCGGTAGCCCAGGTTCTTGAGCTGGTCCGCGAAGATCACCGTGGCCTTCCCGCCGGCCCGCCGGAACGCCAGGTTGATCAACTCCGCCAGGCTCCCCTTCTTCATGGTCCGGTTCACCTCGGAGAAGGGGATGCCCTCGGGCACGATCTCGTAGAGGATGATCCGGCCCGGGGTCGTCTGGACCCGCTCCCCGTCGATCCGCACCTGGATCTTGGCGTGGAGCCCCACGACCCCCTGGTCGTAGGCCCGGCGCACCTCCGCCGGGCTCGCGAAGATCATCCCCTCGCCCTTCTGGCCGTCCCGGGCCAGGGTCAGGTAGTAGGCCCCGAGCACGATGTCCTGGCTCGGCACGATGATGGGCTTGCCGTGGGCCGGGCTCAGGATGTTGTTGGTGCTCATCATGAGCACCCGCGACTCGATCTGGGCCTCCACCGTGAGCGGCACGTGCACCGCCATCTGGTCGCCGTCGAAGTCGGCGTTGTAGGCCGTGCACACGAGAGGGTGGAGCTGGATGGCCTTGCCCTCGATCAGCTTGGGCTCGAAGGCCTGGATGCCCAGCCGGTGGAGGGTGGGGGCCCGGTTCAGAAGGACCGGGTGCTCCTTCGTGACCTCCTCCAGGATGTCCCAGACCACGTCCTCCTGCCGCTCCACCATCTTCTTGGCGCTCTTGATGGTGGTGGCGAGCCCCCGCTCCTCGAGCTTATTGAAGATGAACGGCTTAAAAAGCTCCAGGGCCATGATCTTCGGCAGGCCGCACTGGTGGAGCTTGAGCTCCGGGCCCACCACGATCACGCTCCGGCCCGAGTAGTCCACCCGCTTGCCGAGCAGGTTCTGCCGGAACCGCCCCTGCTTGCCCTTGAGCATGTCGGACAGGCTCTTGAGCGGCCGGCGGTTGGGCCCGGTGATCGTGCGACCCCGGCGGCCGTTGTCGAACAGGGCGTCCACGGCCTCCTGGAGCATGCGTTTTTCGTTCTTGACGATGATGTCCGGGGCCTTGAGCTCCAGGAGCCTCTTGAGCCGGTTGTTCCGGTTGATCACCCGGCGGTAGAGGTCGTTGAGATCGCTCGTGGCGAACCGCCCCCCCTCCAGGGGCACCAGGGGCCGCAGGTCGGGCGGCAGCACCGGGATCACCTCGAGGATCATGTCCTCCGGCCGGTTCCCGGAGTTCTTGAAGGCGTTCACCACCTTGAGCCGCTTGGCGTACTTCTTGCGCTTGGCTTTGCTCGTGGCCTCGAGCATCTCGGTGCGAAGCTCGTGGGCGAGCTGGTGCACGTCGATCGCCTGGAGCAGCTTCCGGATCGCCTCGGCCCCCATGCCGGCCTCGAACTCGGCGCCGTAGTCCATCACGGCCTGCCGGTACTGCTCCTCCGTCAGGAGCTCGCCCCGCTGGAGCGGCGTGGTGCCCGGGTCCACCACGATGTAGGCCTCGTAGTAGAGCACCCGCTCCACGTCCTTGAGCTTGAGGCCCAGCACCGCGCCGATCCGGGAGGGCAGGCTCCGCAGGAACCACACGTGGGCCACGGGCGTGGCGAGCTCGATGTGGCCCATGCGCTCCCGGCGAACCGAGGAGCGGATCACCTCGACCCCGCACTTCTCGCACACCACCCCCCGGTGCTTCATGCGCTTGTACTTGCCGCAGTTGCACTCGTAGTCCTTCACCGGGCCGAAGATCTTGGCGCAGAACAGCCCGTCGGACTCCGGCTTGAAGGTCCGGTAGTTGATGGTCTCGGGCTTTTTCACCTCACCGTGGGACCACTCCCGGATCTGCTCGGGGCCCGCGATGGAAAGGCGCACCGCGTTGAAGCTCAACGGATCCTTCGGCTGGTCGAACAAGCTGTCTATCGTGCGCAAGGTTCACGACCTCCTTCGAGGGGTTCCCGCCGGTCAGGCGAGCCTCAGGCGCCCTCTTCCTCTTCCAGGAGCTCCACGTTGAGCCCCAGGGCCTGCATCTCTTTGACGAGCACGTTGAACGACTCGGGCAGCCCGGGCTCCAGGATCGGCTTGCCCTTCACGATGGCCTCGTAGATCCGGGTCCGGCCCGCCACGTCGTCGGACTTGACCGTGAGCATCTCCTGGAGCGTGTGGGCCGCGCCGTAGGCCTCGAGCGCCCACACCTCCATCTCCCCGAGCCGCTGCCCGCCGAACTGCGCCTTGCCGCCCAGGGGCTGCTGGGTCACGAGGCTGTAGGGCCCGATCGACCGGGCGTGGATCTTGTCGTCCACCAGGTGGTGGAGCTTCAGCATGTACATCACGCCCACGGTGGTGGGCTGATCGAAGGGTTCGCCGGACTTGCCGTCGTAGAGCACGGTCTGGCCGGTGCGCGGCAGGTCCGCCTTCTCCAGCAGGCCCCAGATCTCGTCCTCGGAGGCGCCGTCGAACACGGGGCTCTCCATGTACACCCCTTCCCGGGCCGCCTGACGGGCCATGTCGAGGATCACCTCGTCCGAGGCCCGGTCGAGCAGTTCCTGGCTCTCGGGGTCGGGGTAGAGCTCCTTGAGGCGCTTGCGCAGGGCCTTGGGGGTGTACTTGGTGTCCAGGACCTTCTGGATCTGCTCCCCGAGCCCCCGGGCCGCCCAGCCCAGGTGGGTCTCCAGCACCTGCCCCACGTTCATCCGGGAGGGCACGCCCAGGGGGTTCAGGATGATGTCCACCGGGGTGCCGTCCTCGAGGTAGGGCATGTCCTCCACCGGCACGATGGTCGAGATGACGCCCTTGTTCCCGTGGCGGCCCGCCATCTTGTCCCCCACCGACAGGCGCCGTTTGATGGCCACGTACACCTTGACCATCTTGATCACGCCCGGCGGCAGGTCGTCCCCCTCCTCCAGGCGCGACACCCGCTCCTCGAACCGCTTGCGGACCCCGGCGACCTGCTGGTCGAGCTTCTCCATCAGGTCGAAGATCCGCTCCTCCTTCTCCGGGGCGTCCACGAGCGGCAGCTCGCCCCAGGCGTCCCGGGGCACCCGGTCCAGAAGCTCGTTCGTGATCTCGGCGCCCTCGGGGATCACCACGTCGCCCTCGAGGTCCACGATGTCCATGGCGGCCCGTTCGCCCAGCAGGAGCTCCCGGATCGCGGCGAAGGTGGCGCTGCGGAGGATCGCGATCTCGTCCTCCATGTCGCGCCGCAGCCGCTCGGCCTCGCGCTCCTCCACCGTCTGCTCGCCGTCCTCGCCCCCCTTGCGGCTAAACACCTTGGCGTCCACCACGATGCCCTCGACCCCGGGGGGCACCCGAAGGCTCGTGTCTTTGACGTCGCCCGCCTTCTCCCCGAAGATCGCCCGCAGGAGCTTCTCCTCCGGGGTGAGCTGGGTCTCGCCCTTGGGCGTCACCTTGCCCACCAGGATGTCGCCGGGCCGCACCTCGGCCCCGATCCGGACGA
>CAZUYO010000006.1:0-28121 GCA_964624725.1 uncultured Thermodesulfobacteriota bacterium | reverse complement strand
CACCAGGTACGCCTCCATCCCCCGCTCCCGCGCCAGCACCCCGAACTCCCGGAGGCGATCGAGCACGCCCGCCGACAACCGC
Organism: uncultured Thermodesulfobacteriota bacterium; assembly: GCA_964624725.1. Taxonomy (GTDB): domain Bacteria; phylum Desulfobacterota; class Deferrisomatia; order Deferrisomatales; family Deferrisomataceae; genus Deferrisoma. The sequence goes on along the minus strand of CAZUYO010000006.1, from coordinate 28,039 downwards.
TCCCGGAGCATCTGGGACACGTCGCGCTCCTGGGGTTCCCGGGCCCCGGAGTCCAGGGGCCCGAACTCGGCCGTCAGGGAACGCAGGAGGTCCGTGCGGGTGATCACGCCCGCGAGCGCCCCCCGCTCCACCACCGGCACCAGCCGGTGGTTCTCCCGGACCACCAGGCGCCGCACCTCGTCCAGGGGGGCGTCGGGGGCCACGGTCTCCACCTCGGTCGTCATGTAGTCGTCCACGGGAGCCTCGGCCAGGCCGTGCCGGATCGCGCGCTCCACGATCATCCGGGTCACCACCCCCACGACCCGCCCCGCGTCGTCCAGCACGGGCATGGCGTTGAGGTGGTAGCGGTTCAGGGCCTCCTGGACCTCCCGGAGCTTCGCGCCCGAGCGCACGAACTTCACGGGGGCGCTCGCGATGTCCCGGGCCGTCACCGGCGCGCGCACGATCTTGGGCAGGAGCCCCAGGATCCGTTCCCGCACCTGCACCAGGGTTTCGTCCCGGATCGAGGCCGACGCCGCCTCGGGATGGCCCCCTCCCCCCAAAGCCCGGGCCAGGGTCCCCACGTCCACCTGGGCGGGGATCCGGCTTCGGGCCACCACCTGCACCTGGTCCCCCAGCCGCACCGCGGCCACCACCACGTCCAGGTTCTCCACGTCGCGCATCTTGTGGACCAGGAACGCCAGATCCCCCACGTAGTGCTCGGCGCTCGCCTCGGTCACGGTGACGTCCACGCCGTAGATCCGGTGCACCACCTGGTTGCGCAGGAGGGCCTCGAGGAGCCGCACCTGCTCCAGGGTGAGTTCCGGGGTCAGAAACGAGGACACGACGTTCAGGTCGCCCCCCTGCCCCAGGAGGTAGGCCGCGGCCTCCAGGTCCCGGGGGGTCGTGGTGGCGAACACGAGCCCTCCCGTGTCCTCGTAGATTCCCAGGAGCATGGCGGTGGCCTCCTCCGGGGTGACGGGGAGCCGCCGCTCCCGGAGGATCTCCACCAGAAGGGTGGTGGCCGCGCCCACCGGTTCGATGTGCCGGACCCGGGCCCGGATGGCCCGATCCGGGTCCGGGTGGTGGTCGTACACGTGGATCTCCACGTCGGGCCGGTCCAGGAGTTCCGCGAACCGACCGATCCGGTCCGGCTGGGACACGTCCACCAGCACCAGCCTCCGCACGGCCGCCAGGTCCACGTGCCGGGCCTTTCGGAGATCCATGGCGTACAGGGCGCTTTCCAGCAGGAACTGCCGGAGGCTTCGCTCCTGGCTCCCCGAAAAGGCCAGCACGGCGTCGGGGTACAGGCGCTTCGCCGCCACCATGGCCCCGAGGCTGTCGAAATCGGCGTTGATGTGGGTGGTGATGAGATCCACGGGGTGGGAACTCCGGGGGGTCAGCGCCGGGGATGGTGGCGGCGCACGAGGTCGGCCAGCCGCTTGCGGGTGACGTGGGTGTAGATCTGGGTCGTCGAAAGGTCGGCGTGACCCAGCATCATCTGGACGCTCCGCAGGTCCGCGCCGCCCTCCAGCAGGTGGGTGGCGAAGGAGTGCCGAAGCGTGTGGGGGCTCGTGGAGGCGGGAAGCCCCAGCTCCCGGCAGCGCCGCTTCACCAGCGACCACACCGACTGGCGCGAAAGGCGCCGGCCGAACCGGTTCAGGAACACGTGGTCCGTGCGCGCCCCGGGCTTGGCGAGCCGGGGCCGCCCCCGCTCCAGGTACGCCCCCAGGGCCTCGGCCGCCCGCTCGCCCAGGGGGACGACCCGCTCCTTGCTCCCCTTCCCCAGGAGCCGCACGTAGCCCACGGACAGGTCGAGCTGGTCGAAGGTCAGATCGCACAGCTCCGACACCCGGAGCCCCGAACCGTACAGGAGCTCCAGGATGGCCCGGTCCCGGAGGGCCTGGGGCGAGTCCCCGGGGGGGCCCTCGGCGAGCGCCGCCGCCTCGTCGGCCGACAGGGTGTGGGGGAGGGTCTTCCAGACCCGGGGGGACTCCAGCCGGGTGAAGGGGTCCGCGGCGAGGACGCCTTCCCGCACGAGGAACCGGAAGAGGCCCCGGAGGGCCGACATCCGGCGCGCCAGGGTCCGGCTCGACACCCCCCTGGCCTTCTCGGCCCGCAGGAACCCGAGGACGTCGGCCCCCCGGACCCGGCGCAGGTCGGGGGCCCGGGACCCGAGGTACGCCGCGAACCGCCGCAGATCGCGGCCGTAGGCGTCGAGCGTGCGCGGGCTCACGCCCCGTTCCACCGCCAGATGGTCGAGAAACGCATCCAGCCAGGGGAGCGCGTCCGGCGGGACGGCCATGCCCTACCCACCGGCCGGCTGGCGTTTGGGCAGCACCAGGTGCACCACGGTTCCGCGGCCCACCTCGCTCTCGATGTCCACGGCGCCGCCGTGGCGCGTGACGATCCGGTGCACCATGGTGAGCCCCATGCCGGCCCCGGCGGTCTTCGTGGTGTAAAAGGGGTCGAACACGTTCGCGATCTGGTCCTTGGGGATCCCGCGGCCGGTGTCGGCCACCACGAGCCGCACCCGGTCGCCCAGGTCCTCCAGCCGCACCGCCACGGTTCCCCCGGAAGGGGTGGCCTCGATCGCGTTCCGGAGGAGGTTCTCCAGGGCGAGGCGAAGGTTCTGGGGGTCGCCCTGGATCGTCCCCACCTCCCCGTAGTCGCGCTCCAGCCGCAGCCCCGCCTCCCGCAAGGATCCCGCGACCCCGGCGAGCACCTCGTCGGCCAGTTCCCGGAGGTCCACGGTCTGGTACGGGGAGATCATCAGGGTCTTGAACCGGACGATCTCCTCCACCATGGACTCCAACCGCTTGACCTCCTGGAGGATTCGTTCCGCGTAGTCCCTGAGGGGGCTGTCCTCGGGGAGCTTGTCGCGGATGCGGCGGGCAAAGCCCCCGATCGCCACCATGGGGTTTCGCACCTCGTGGGCCACGCCCTCGGCCATCTGCCCCAGGGCGTCCAGCCGCTCCTCCGTGAACCGACGCTCCTCGGAGAACCGGCGCTGGAGGAGGCTCTTGACCCGGGCCATGAGCTCCTGGGGGTTGAACGGCTTGGTGATGTAGTCGTCGGCCCCGGTGTCGAGGCCCCGGATCTTGTCGGGGACCTCCCGCTTCGCCGTGAGCATGAGCACCGGGATCGAACGGGTGGCGTCCGAGGCCTTCAGGCGCTCGCACACCCCGTAGCCGTCGAGCTTGGGCATCATGACGTCGAGGATCACCAGGTCCGGGTCCTCCGCGGCCACCTTCTCGAGGGCCTGCTCCCCGTCGTAGGCCTCGCAGGTGCGATACCCGGCGGCGCGGAGCCGCTTGACCAGCAGTTCCACGTTATCCACGTTGTCGTCCACCACCAGGATCTTCGGGGCCGTGGTCACGGTCGTCTCCTCGTCGCCCGAACCCCGGGGGAAGCCTCGTGGGGCACGTCACCCTCCGGGGGTCACCCTCTTTCCCGCCGCCTCAATCCGGTTTGGGGCTTGCGAGATACCCGGCCACCTGGGTCGGCAGAGCCCGCACGTCCACGGGCTTGGCGATGTATCCGTCGCACCCGGCCTCCAGGGCCCGCTCCCGGTCCCCCACCATCGCGTAGGCCGTGATCGCCACCACCGGCACCCGGGAAAGCCCGGGCATGGCCTTGAGCCGCCGGGTGGCCTCGAGCCCATCCATCCCCTCGAGGCTGATGTCCATGAGCACCAGGTCCGGCCGCACCCGGGGCGCCAGATCGAGGGCCTCCTCCCCGGAGGCGGCCTCCACCACCTCGTACCCGTGGCGGGAGAGCACCTTGACCAGGAGCTCCCGGTTGTCCACGTTGTCCTCTACCACCAGGATTTTTGAGGCCAATGGTGTCCCATGGATCCGTGGTTCGGGCGCGAACGCCGCAGCCGCGATGGGTTCGGAGACGCCGCGGCGGCCCCGCGCGGGGGCCGAGGGCCGGTCGTGGGGCCGCCTCGGCCTACGTGGCCGCCTCCTTCGTCCCGGATCGCGCGGCGGCCCCCGGCCCCTCCCGCGGGAGCCACACCGTGAACCGGCTTCCCTCGCCGACCCGGCTCGCCACCGCGATCTGCCCGCCGTGGAGCTCCACCAGCCGCTTCGCGATGCTGAGCCCCAGCCCCGTGCCGCCGTGGGTCCGGGTGGTGGACCCGTCGAGCTGTTTGAACGCCTCGAAGATCACCGCGATCCCGTCCTCGGGGATCCCGATCCCGGTATCCTCCACCTCCACGGTCACCCCGTCCCCCCCGGCGCGCGGCTCCGGCCGGACCCGGACCGTGACCCGGCCGGCGTCCGTGAACTTGATAGCATTGTTCACAAGGTTGTTCAACACTTCCCGGATCTTGTTGGGATCGGCCACCACCCGGAGATCGCCTTCGTGCCGGCGCACCTCCAGCCCCAGGTGTTTCGCCTCCGCCATGGTGCGCTGGTCCTCGGCCACCTCGGCGGCCAGCGCGCCCAGGTCGAACGCGTGGAGCTCGAGCTCCATCCGGCCCGCCTCGATCTTCGAGAGATCCAGGATGTCGTTGATCAACTTCAACAGGTGCCGGGCGTTCTTCTCGACCCGTTCCAGGCTTTTTCGCTGCTCCTCGGTGAGCGGCCCGTCCACCTCGTCCAGGACGAGCTGGGTGTACCCCAGGATGGAGTTCATGGGGGTCCGAAGCTCGTGGCTCATGTTCGCGAGGAACTCGCTCTTTAGGCGGTCGAGCTCCTGGAGATTCCGGTTCGCCTCCTCGAGCTCCCGGGTCCGCTCGCGCACCTTTTCCTCGAGGGTCCGGTTGAGCTCCCGGATCTCCCGGTAGAGCCTCGCGTTGGCGAGCGCCAGGGCCAGTTCGGTGGCCAACGCCTCGAACGCCTCCACGAACTTCTCGGAGAAGTAGCCCTTTCGGCGGCTGCTTCCGGCCACCAGGACCCCGATGACCTGGTTTTCATGCACGATGGGGGTGGCGATGAGGGACAACAGCCCCGGGTCCGCCGCCACCTCCAGGGGCCGCAGCCGGGGGGCCAGGGCGGCGTCCGAGAGGAACACGGTGCGACGGTCGCCCAGCGCCTGCACCACGTAGGAGGGCTCGCGGGGGCGGCCCGAGACCGCCCGCAGGTAGGCGTCGGGAAACCCCTCGGCCCGGGCCGGGCGGAGCCCCCCGTCCCGCACCAGGAACACCGCCCGGCGGTCCATCCCGAACTCGGAGCCCACGAGATCGAGCACGGACCGGATCGCCTCGTCCTCGTCCAGGGTGGCCGCCACCCGCTTCGACGCCTCGAACAGGACCGAGAGCTCCCGCACCCGGGCCTGGAGCTCTTCGCGGCTCTCCTCGAGGCTCAGGGAGACCGCGCCGAACACGTCGAAGATCTCCTCGAGGGTCGTGCCCTTGAGGTCCAGGTACCGCTGGACCACCCGGCTGGCGGCCACCGGGCCCAGCGCGCCCGCGAGGCTCCGCTCCACGTGGGCCTGAAGCTCCAGCATCCGGTCGTCCGAGAGCACCGTCTGGCGCTCGTACGGGGCTCCGGCGAAAAACTCCTCGAGGCGCTCCCGGGCCTTCGGGCCTCCGAGGAACTTCGCCAGCAACTCCTCGAACTCCCCCACCGACGGGGCCCGGGCCATGCGCAGATCCCCCCGCGCCCGGAGGGCGGGGCCCATGGCGTCCAGGAACCGGGGCATCTGCTCCTGCTCGGCGCCGGACGGCCGCGTCAGGAGGCTCACCGCCAAAAACGCCACCGCGTTGAGGAGCAGGGACCAAAAGAGGCCGTGGCTCCAGAGGTCCAGCCCCTCCAGGCCGAGGAACGCGTCGGGCCGCAGGAGCCGGATCCCCCAGGGGCCGTCGCGGAGCACCGACAGGGGGATCCAGCCGGCCTTGGCCAGCGAGGGGGTCAGGAAGAAGTACAGCCACGAGGCAAACCCGGCCAGCAACCCGGCCGCCGCGCCCCGGCCGGTGGCCGGCCGCCAGTACAGCCCCCCCAGCACCGCCGGGGCCAACTGCGCGGCCGACGCGAACGAGAGAAGCCCGATGTCCACCAGCATGAACCGCTCGCCGAGCAGCCGGTAGTAGGCGTACCCCAGCAGGATCACGCCCACGATGATCGCCCGCTTGCAGTGCAGGAGCATCGGCGCCATCCGCCGGGGCCACCCGACCCGCAAGAGCACCGGCACGACCAGGTTGTTGAGCACCATGGTGGAGATGGCCACCGACGAGACCACCACCATCCCGGTCGCCGCCGAGAGCCCCCCGAGGAACGCGACGAGGGCGAGCAGGTTGTGCCCGGTCCTGAGGGGGATCCGGAGCACGAAGGTGTCGGCCAGGGCCGGACTCTGGAAGAGCAGGAGCCCCCCGAACGCGATGGGGGCCACGAACAGGTTGATCAAGAAGAGGTACAGGGGAAACAGCCACATGGCGTGGCGGATGTGCTCCTCGCTGCAGTTCTCCACCACCATCATGTGGAACTGCCGGGGCAGCAGCATGACCGAACAGGCGGAAAGCACGAGCAGGGTGAACCAGGTGGAGTAGGACCGCTCCGGCGCGGCCCCGAGGGTGAGGAGGTGGGAGAAGAACTCGTGGTCCGCGATCCGGCCGAAGATGTCGGAGAACCCGGAGAAGAGCCCCCAGGTCACGAAGATGCCCACGGCGAGCAGCGCGACGAGTTTCACCCCGCTCTCCAGGGCCACGGCCGCCACCATGCCCTCGTGCCGCTCCGAGGGGTCGAGCCTCCGGGCCCCGAACATCCCGCCGAACACCCCCAGGACGAGCGCCACCGCGAACGCCGTGTCCTGGGCGAACCACTCGGGATGATCCACGATCCGCAGCGGGGTCTCGGGGGACACCTGGGTGAGGATCTCGAAGGTGGAGGAGATGGCCTTGAGCTGGAGCCCGATGTAGGGGGTGTTCCCCACGAGGATCATCACGGTGACCAGGGCGCCCAGCCACCCGCTCTTCCCGTAGCGGGAGGCCACGAGGTCGGAAAGCGAGGTGATGTGGTTCTCCCGGCTCACCCGAACGAGCTTCCGGAGGAGGGTCCACCAGGAGAACGCGATCAGGGTCGGCCCGAGGTACACGGCCAGGAACTGGAACCCGGAAACCGTGGCCCGCCCCACGCTCCCGTAAAAGGTCCAGGACGTGCAGTAGACCGCCGTGGACAGGGCGTAGACGAGGGGGTTGGAGATGATGCTCCGGCCCCGGTCTTTGCGGCGCTCGGCCCAGTAGGCCACCCCGAACAGGAGCAGGAGGTACGCGAACGCGACCGACGCGACCCACCCCCACGTGAGCGGCATCTCAGGGACCGTCCTCCGGGGGGCCGACCCGGCGCAGGAGATAGGCGTACAGGGCGATGGCCGCGATGCTCGCGGCCCACCCGCCCATGAGGTAGAGGAACAGCAGCGGCAACCGGGCCACGGTCACGGGCCGGTCGAAGATCCGCAGAAAGGGGTAGTTGATCATGAGGGTGCCGAGGACGAACGCGATCCACCACCACTGTCGCAGGCGGGCCGCGCTCCATCCCCCCTTCACGGCAGCCCTCCCGGGTTTCGCGTCGTCGCCGGCATCGTGAACCTCCCTACACCCGGATCAACTCCCTCGGGGACAGGGTGAGGGGTTCCACCCCGGTGGCCGTGACCCGGAAGGTGTCCTCCACCCCCACGGCCCCCACGCCCGGGATCACGAACTTGGGCTCCAGGGCGAACACCATACCCTCCTCCAGGGGCACCCGGAAGCCCCGGGCCAGAAACGGCGGCTCGTCCACCTCGAGCCCGATGCCGTGGCCCACGAAGGTGACCGGGTTGCGGTGCCCCAGGAAGGTCCGGGCGAAGGGGGTGTCGTCGGCCTTCGTCCGGGCGACCCGGTAGAGGTCGTCCCCCGTCACCCCGGGCCGGGCCAGCGCCACCACGGCGTCCTGGACCGCGCAGGCGGCCGCGAAGGCCCGGGTCACGGCCTCCGGGGGCTCGCCCAGGCAGAACACCCGGGTCTGGTCGCACAGGTAGCCCTCGCAGTTCCCGACGAGGTCCACGGTGATCGGCTCCCCGGGCCCGATGGGCCGGCGGCTCGCGCCCTGGGGAAGGGCGGCCCCCATCCCGGCGCCCCCGGTGGGGGCGTCGAGGAACGAGGGCTCGGCGGCCGTGGGGCCGGCCATCACGTGGCCGTAGAAGATCTCCTGGTTGAACCCCCGCATCCGCAGGAGCCCCCCGTGCCCCCGGCGGCGCAACTCGTACTCCACGGCCGCGGCCAGCTCGATCTCCGCCATCCCCGGGCGAAGAAGACCGGGCACCGCGGCCACGGCCTCGGCCACCACGCGGGCGGCGCCCCGGATGCGCTCGATCTCCCAGGGGGTCTTGACCGCCCGGGCCAGGGAGAGGGGCCCCGAAACGTCGCCGAACTCCACCCCCTCGAACAGGCCCTGGAACCGCCGGAACTGGTTCACCGGCAGGACGTCCCACTCGAGCCCCAGGGGCTGGGGGATCTCCCCGAGCGCGGCCCGGATGGCCGACGGCAGCGCCCGCTGGCTCTCCAGTTCCACCACCCGGCACGGGGTCTCCCGCCGGGCCCGTTCGGCGTCTTTGCGCACGAACACCACCGGATCCCCCGAGGCGGCCACGACGACCGCCCCGGCCTGCATGGTGCCCGAGGCCCAGTACCTCGAGGCGTTCGCTAGGAGCAGGGCGCCGCCTAGGCCCTGGCGGGCCATGCCCCGCTGGAGCCGGGACACCCGGGCCCTGAGATCCTCCAACGCAACCTCCGCGGCTTGGGTCATCATCCTTCCTCCCCGGGGCGGGATCGGCGCCGGAACTCCAGGCGCACGGGCACCCCCTCGAACCCAAACGCCTCCCGCAGCCGGTTGACCAGATACCGGTGGTACGACTCGGTGATCCCTTCGGGAAAGCTCGTGAACGCGGCGAACGTGGGCGGGGCGGTGGCCACCTGGGTCATGTAATAGATGCGGGTGCGCTTGCCCACCTGCACCGGCGGCGGGAGCTCCCGGATCGCCGCCTCCAGGAAGGCGTTCACCTGGGAGGTGGGGATCCTCCGGGTCCACTCCCCGTGGAGCCGGTCCACGAGGTCGAACACCCGGTGGACCCGCTGTCCCGTCAGGGCCGACAGGCTCACCACGGGCACATGGCCGTGGGGCCCGAGCCGGCGGCGGAGCTCCGCCACCGCCCGGTCGAAGGTCTTCTCGTCCTTCTCCACCAGGTCCCACTTGTTGAGCACGAGCCCCAGGGCCCGCCCCCCCTTGAGGACCAGGTTCAGGATGCGGGCGTCCTGGTCGGTAAGCCCCTCGGTGGCGTCGAGGAGCACGAGGCACACCTGGGCCCGGTCGATGGTGCGAAGGGCCCGGACCACGCTCCAGCGCTCGACCCCCCGCTCCACCTTGCTCCTCCGCCGGATCCCGGCGGTGTCGATGAGCAGATACGGCCTTCCCTCGTGCCGGACCAGGGTGTCGATGGGATCCCGGGTGGTGCCCGCCCGGGCGCTCACGACCACGCGGTCCCGGCCCACGAGCCGGTTCACCAGCGAGCTCTTCCCCACGTTGGGCCGGCCCAGCACCGCGACCCGCACCGCGGAGTCCTCTTCCGGTTCGGGCTCCTCCGGCGCGGGTGGCAGGCGTTCCCGCAGGGCGTCCTCCAGGGCGTCCACGTCCCGGCCGTGCTCGGCGGACACCGGGAACACGGCCTCGAACCCGAGGGCGTAGAACTCGGCGGCCGCGGCCTCCCACCGGGGCCCGTCCACCTTGTTCACCACCAGGAGCACGTCCTTGCTGCGCCGCCGGAGGACCTGGGCGATCTCCTCGTCGGCCGGCAGCACCCCCTCGTGGGCGTCCGTCACGAACAGGATCAGGTCCGCCTCCTCCACGGCCTGGAGGGCCTGGCGGGTCATGCCCTGCTCCACTTCGTCGGACGGCTCGGGCGCAAGCCCCCCGGTGTCCACCAGCGTGAACCGCCGGTCGCCCCACTCCACCGGGGCGTACCGGCGGTCGCGGGTCACGCCCGGCACATCCTCGACGATGGCCACCCGCCGGCCCACCAGCCGGTTGAACAGGGTGGACTTGCCCACGTTGGGCCGGCCCACGATCGCGACCAGGCTCATCCGCGCACCTCGTAGCCGAACCGGCGGAGCGCCCGGGGGTCCTTGGTCCAGTTCCGGTCCACGGTGACGTGGAGGTCCAGGAACACCCGGGCCCCCAGAAGGGCCTCCAGGTCGAGCCGGGCCCGACGGCCCACCTCCTTGATCAGACGGCCGCCCTTGCCGATCACGATGCCCTTCTGGCTCGGCCGTTCCACGTGGATCGTGGCGTGGATCACCACGAGATCGGTCTCGGGCCGTTCCTCCCACGCCTCCACGGTCACGGCCACGCTGTAGGGGATCTCCTCCCCGGTGAGCTCGAACAGCTTCTCCCGGATGAACTCCTCGGCCAGGAACCGCTCCGGCCGGTCGGTCAGCTGGTCCTCCGGGAAATAGGCCGGCCCCTCGGGCATGCGGCCCGCCAGGTCCTCCAGGAGCTCGTCCACCCCCTCCCCGGTGAGCGCCGAGATCCGGTGCACGGAAACCGGGGTCACGAGGTCCAGGAACGCCTCGGTGGCCGTGCGGCCCTGGTCGGCCTTGTTCACGACCAGGATCACCGGTTTGCCCGATCGCCCCAGGTGCTCGGCCAGGACCTCGTCGTCCCGGTGCCGCCCGGTCACCGCGTCGACCAGGAAGAGCGCCACGTCCACGTCGGGCACGCAGGCGAGGGCCTCCTTGACCATGTAGCGGTTCAGCAACTTTTCGCCCCCATGGACCCCCGGCGTGTCGAAGAACACCATCTGGACGCCGCCCCGGGTCAGCACGCCCGCCACCCGGTTCCGGGTGGTCTGGGGTTTCGGGCTCGTGATCACGACCTTCTGGCCCAGGACGCGGTTGAGCAGCGTGGATTTGCCCACGTTGGGCCGGCCCAGGATGCCGACGAACCCGGAGCGGGTGACCGGGGGGCGCTCGGGTCCCCCTTCGCCGCGCGTGTCGAACGCTTCGCCTCGCATCTCGGTTCCGGTGGCCGCGTCAGGGGGTCGGGTTGACGTTCTGGGTGAGTTCCGCGCCCGGTTCCCCGGGCTTCGTGCGGTACACGAAGAAGGTACGGGTCGCCACGATCTTCTTTTCGTCCCGGGCGACCACGGTGATCCGGTTGGAGCCCTCCTCCAGGGGCACCTCCACCTTCAGGTCCATCCGGCCGGAGGACTCGGGATTCCGGCGGTACACCACCTTGTCCCGCTCCCGGTAGGCGTACACGTCCCGCACCGCGCCGTCGTCCGCCACGGCCACCTCGAACACGACCCGGTCGGCCCCGGTGCGAAGGGGCGGCCCCGCGGTGTCGATCCGGGGGGGCTCCCGCCGCCCCTGGGGGGGATAGGGTTCCCCCGCCCGGAACTCGAGCTCGTCGGAGAAAAACGCCCCGTAGTCCCGATCGGTGATGCTCACCCCCACCTTCACCTCCCCGTCCTCCTTGGGGCGCACCAGGCGAAACTCCATGGGGGCGTTCACCACCTGGCCCGGGGCGAGCGCGTCGAACCGGTGGCGCGCCTTCTCGAGGTAGAGCTGCTCCTTCTCCTCGCCCCGGATGTTCACCTCGACGGGCCCGCTCGTGCCGTCGCCGCGGTTCGCCACCTCGAGGACGAGCTGGATCCGCTCCCCCTCCTCGATCCGGCCGTCGCCGGAGCGCGCCGGCACGGCGCGGTTCTCGTCGCGCATCCGGAACCGGTAGGCGAACTCCGGGCGCGCCACCGCCGCAACGTGGGCGGCGCCCGCGCCCTGGCCCGCGTCCTCGGTGCCGGCCGCGTGGAGCCGCAGGGTCACGGTGTCCCAGCGGGGCAGCGCGGACTGGGGCACCTCCACCTCGGCCACGGCCTCCCTGCGCTCCCCCGGACCCAGGCGACCGAACACGAAATCCAGATTCTTGAGCAGGAGGTTCTCGGACTCGGTGCGGCCCCACACCCGGTGAATCGGCTGCGGGCCGGGGTTCGCCACGGTGAACCGCAGGGTCACGGTCTCCCCGGGCACGAGCTCGGTGTCCTGGGGCGCCGCCACGAGGAGCCCCGTCCCGCCGGGGCCCTCGGACCAGTCGATCCCCAGGGCGGCCAGGGCCCGGGAGATCTTCCGGTCCTCCTCGGCGCGCACCTCCGGGATCACCGTCCGGGCCGCGGCGAGAAGGGCCTCCCGGCTCTTCCCGCCGGCGGCGGCGAGCACCCGCCGCGCGAGCCCCACCTCGAAGTCCTGGGCCAGCCGCTCGGCCTTCTCCTCCTTGGACAGTTCCGAGAAGGGCTTTTCGTCCTCCGCCGGGGTGGGGGCGAGATACTGGAGCTCGGCCCAGGGCTTTTCCGAGGCGTTCCCCCAGTCCTTGAAGGCGTTTTCCAGATCCGCCTCGGCCACGTGGGTCGGCGGGGGACCGATGCGCATCCGGCCCTCCTCGATCCGGGCGGGGTAGACCACGACGTCGGGCTGGATGCCGATGGACTGGATCGACACGTCGCCCGGGGTCAGGTACTGGGCCACCGTGAGCTTCAACGCCCCCCCGTCGGTCAGGGGATAGAGCTTTTGGACCGAGCCCTTGCCGAAGGTCTTCTGGCCGATCACGAGGGCGCGGGAGGCCTTGAGGGCCCCGGAGACGATCTCGGAGGCCGAGGCGCTGCCCTGGTTCACCAGGATCACCACGGGCCGGTCGATGAGTTCCGGGTCGTCCCGCCCGGCCTCGGCCCGGGAGTTGGCGTCCTCCTCGGGCCCCCGGGTGCTCACGATCGTCCCCTCCTCCAGGAACGCGTCCGAAAGCTCGATGGCCTGGTCCAGGAGGCCCCCCGGGTTGTTTCGCAGATCCAGCACGAGCCCCTTGAGGTCCGGGTGGGCCTTCAGGGCCTGGGCCGCCGCCCTGCGCAGCTCATCGGTCGTGTCCTTCTGGAAGTTCTTGACCCGGGCCACGAGCACGGGCGCCCCCTCGCCCTCGGTGAGCACGTAACTCTCCACGCTGTCCACGTGGATCACCTCGCGGGTGAAGGTGATCGCCCGGGGCTCCGGCCACCCCTCCCGATCGATGGTGAGGGTCACCTGGGTACCGGGTTCGCCGCGCATCTTGTTGGCCGCCACGTCCACGGGCATGTTGATCGTGGGCTCGCCGTCGATGTACAGGATCCGGTCCCCCGACCGCAGCCCCCCCCGCTCGGCCGGGGTGCCCTCGATCACGCTGATGATGGTCATCTCGCCGTCGCGGATGCCGAACACGAACCCGATGCCCCCGAAGGTGCCCCGGGTGCCGATCATGAACTCCTTGAACATCTTGGGGCTGAAGGCGTTGGAATGGGGGTCGAGTTTCGCCAGGGCCCCGTTGAGCGCCGCGTAGTAGAGATCCTGCTCCTCCACCTCCTCCCCCAGGTTTTGGTGCACGAACCGAAGCGCCGTGGCCAGGAGGTCGCCGGCCTTGCGGTAGTCCCCGGCCTGGGAGAGGTCGAAGGTCTTCTCCGCCCGGTCCACCCGGATCCGGACCCGGCCGTCGCCGGCCGGCTCCACCAGCACCTCGGGATACTGGTTTTCCAGGGCCTCGAACGCGCCGTCCAGGAGCGCCCGGGGGGAGGCCCTCTCGGGCTCCACGTACTTCTTCTCGACGTAGTAGAAGACCTGCTGGACGATACGGGGATAGGGGTCGCCGAACCGGTGGAAGAAGCCGGTGGCCCCGTGGCACGGGCGGGGGATCGGGAGCCAGGCGGCGGCCACCAGGAACGCCACCATCCAAACCGAAGCGCGAAACGTCCGGGAAGAACCTCGCAAGCGTCACCCTCCACTTCGACGTTGGGTTGGGGTCGCGGCCCCCGGCTGGGGGCCGCCGTGACGCTAGCATACACGAAGCCGGGGGAAAAAGCCGAGTCTAGGTTTCGTCGCCGGTCCCGCCCCCCCGGAGCCGGTCCAGGTACTCGGCCCACTCCACGGGCAGGAGGTAGCGCTTCTTGCTGTTACAGTCCTTGCAGGCGGGGACCACGTTGGACCGAACGGACCGCCCCCCCCGGGCCAGCGGCACCACGTGGTCCATGGTGAGCTCGGAAGGGGGAACCTTCCGGCCGCAGTAGTGGCACACCCCGGCCGCGACCCGGCGCTTCCACCACCCGGTCTTCCGGAGCTCCCGGGCCCTGGCCTTCTCCCGGGCCACGTGCTCCGGGGGGGCCGAGGCGAAGAAGACGTCGTCCACCATGGGCGTCACGAAAAAAGGGCGGCCCGGGGGCCGCCCTTCTTCCACATCACGCCGGGCCGGGTTAGCCCTTGTGGCAGTCGTTGCACTTCAGCTTCTTCTTGGCGTTCTTGGCCCGGTGGCAGCCCCAGCACTTGCCCACTTCCTTCTTGTGGGCGGCGTCTTTCAGCTTGGGCTTGTCCCCCTCGGCCTTGGCCTTGTGGCACTCGCCGCACTTGTACTTGCCCTCGCCGGCCTTGTGGTGGCACTCCTCGCACTTCAGCTGGTTCGTGTGCTTGGAGTGGTCGAAGGTCACGGCCGGCTTCTTGCCGTAGTTCGTGACCTTGAGCCCGTCGGCCGGGGCGTCGGTGGCCTGGGCGGCGCCCAGGGCGAGCCCCAGCGAGAACACGGCGGCGGCGGCGAACAACACGAGCTTCTTCATCTGGCACTACCTCCCTTTGGGTGTTGATGTGGCCCCACGAACCGAGCCTTCCCGAACGAAAACCGGCGGCCTGTATACCACGGGAGCCCCGTGCCGCGTCAAGGGGGAGGAAGGGGGGCCTTTGGTCTGGGGTCTACGGTCCACGGTCTGCAGTCGGCGGCTACCCCGGCCTTTGCTCCCGGCCGCCGGGTGCGGGGGTCTCAGGTCTTTCCTCCCGGGCCCAGGGCCTCGGCGACCTTCCGGTCCTTCTCCTCCACCTCCCGGGCCATGGCCTCCTTGAGGGCCTTCAGGCGAAGGGCCAGGTCCGGGTCGGAGAGCCCGAGGATCTGGCAGGCCAGCACCGCCGCGTTTCGGGCCCCGGCCTTGCCGGCGGCCACCGTGGCCACCGGGATGCCCGGGGGCATCTGCACCGTGGACAGGAGGGCGTCGAGCCCCCGAAACGGCCCGGCGTCCACCGGGATCCCGATCACCGGCCGCACGGTCTCGGCCGCCACCACCCCGGCCAGGTGGGCCGCCATGCCGGCCGCGCACACGAACACCTCGACCCCCTGGGCCTCGGCCTCGGCCACGAGCCGCCGGGTGCGCTCGGGGCTCCGGTGGGCCGAGCTCACCCGCACCTCGTAGGGGACCTCCATGCGGTCCAGAAACCGGGTCGCCTCCTGGACCACGGGGAGGTCCGAGTCGCTGCCCATGAGGATCAAGACCCTGGACGACGTGGCCCCGGACATCCCTCACCCCTCCCCCAGGCGGCGAAGGGCCTTCCGGCCGATGTCCCGGCGGTAGTGGCACCCGGGCCAGGAGATCCGCTCCACGGCCTCGTAGGCCCGGCGGATCGCCCCCGGGATGTCGGCGCCCAGGGCGGTGACCCCGAGCACCCGGCCCCCGGCGGTGACGATCCGGCCGTCCTCCCGTCGGGTTCCGGCGTGGAACACCACCACGTCCTCCAGGGCCTCGGCCTCGGCCAGCCCCCGGATCTCGAGGCCCTTTTCGTAGGCCCCCGGGTACCCCCCCGAGGCCATCACCACGCACACGGCCGGCCGCGGATCCCATTCCAGGGTCACCCCCTCCAGGGTGCCGTCCACGCAGGCCTCCAGCACCGGCACGAGATCCCCCTTCATGCGCAGCACGATGGGCTGGCACTCGGGGTCGCCGAACCGGCAGTTGAACTCCAGGACCTTCACCTCGTCGCCCCGGATCATGAGCCCGGCGTACAGGACCCCCACGTAGGGCGTTCCCTCGGCCGCCAGCCCCTCGACCACCGGCCGGACCACGGTGGCCACGATCCGGTCGAAGAGCTCCGGGGTCACCACGGGCGCCGGGCTGTAGGCACCCATCCCCCCGGTGTTGGGGCCCCGGTCGTCGTCGAACACCGGCTTGTGGTCCTGGCTCGAGTCCATGGGCAAAACCGTTCGGCCGTCGCAAAACGCCAGGAAGCTCGCCTCCTCCCCCTCGAGGCACTCCTCCACCACGATCCGGCCGCCGGCGTCCCCGAACTCCCGGGCCACCATCATGGCGTCCACGGCCGAGAGGGCCTCGTCCACCGTGCGGGCCACGGTCACGCCCTTGCCGGCGGCCAGGCCGTCGGCCTTGACCACGATCGGGGCCCCCTGCTCCCGGATGTAGGCCTTGGCCTCGGCCGGATCCGTGAACTCCCGGTAGGCCGCCGTGGGCACCCCGAACCGCTCCATCACCGCCTTGGCGAACGCCTTCGAGCCCTCGAGCCGGGCCGCCGCGGCCGAGGGTCCGAACACCCGGAGCCCCCGCTCCCGGAACCGGTCGGCGATCCCCAGGACCAGGGGCGCCTCGGGCCCCACCACCGTGAGGTCGATGCCCTCGGCCTGGGCGAAGGCGGCGAGGGAGTCCACGTCGTCGGCCGCGATGGGCACGTTGCGGGCCACCGTCTCCGTGCCCGCGTTCCCCGGCGCCGCGTACACGGCGGTCACCCGGGGGCTCTGGGCGATCTTCCAGGCGAGCGCGTGCTCCCGCCCCCCTCCTCCCACCACGAGGACCTTCATGCCTCCACCCCCCGTCCCTTGAGCCACCCCGCGATGGCCGCGTCGTAGGCCGAGGTGCGGCTGAAGGCCTTGGCCGCCAGCTCGTACCGGAGCTCGGGCCCCACCTCGCCGCCGTTGCGGTCCATCTCGTCCAAGACCCGGCCGTAGTCGGCCGGATCCACCACCACCGTGACGTACTTGTGGTTCTTTGCGGCCGCCCGGATCATGCAGGGCCCCCCGATGTCGATCTGCTCCACCGCCTCGTCCCGGGTGCAGCCCGGTTGGGCCACGGTCTTCTCGAAGGGATAGAGGTTCACGGCCACGAGATCGATCGGCTCGATCCCGTGCTCGGCCATCTGTTCCCGGTGCCGGGGGTCGTCCCGGAGGGCCAGGATGCCGCCGTGGATCTTGGGCACCAGGGTCTTCACCCGGCCGTCCAGGATCTCGGGAAACCCGGTGTAGGCGCTCACCTCGGTGACCGGAACCCCGGCCTCCCGGAGCATCCGGGCCGTGCCCCCGGTGGACAGGATCTCCACCCCCCGGTCGGCGAGCCCCCGGGCGAACTCCGCGACCCCGGTCTTGTCGGAAACGCTCACGATTGCCCTTCGGATCGGTGCCATGGCTGGTTCCTCCGTAACGGCTGGAAGGCTGGAAGGCCAGAACGCTTGAAGGCTTCGGTTGGACGCCGCGGACCGTGGGCCGGCAGAGCGCCTTATCTCGCCAGGCTCGCGGCCGGCGAAAGGAGGTATTTGAGGTCCTCGTCCACGAACCGGATGCCGCCCCCCACGAAGTAGTCGGCCCGACCCCGGTCGTCCAGGAAGTCGTCGAGGCCCGCCGTGAGGTAGAGATGCTTCCAGAACAGCCACCGGGCCGAGGCCTTCAGGTGCGCCGGCCCCTCCTCCCGGGCGAAATCGAAGGCCTCCAGGGTGAGTCGCAGCCGGTCGGACCACAGATCGAGATCGGCCCCCACCCCGCCGGTGGACTCGAACAGCCCCCCCCGCAGGGTCAGGAACGAAAAGCGCTTCCCCACCTGGGCCGAAAACTTGAACCGGTCCTCCGTGACCGATTTCTCCTCCCGCACCCGGTGGGTCCCCGTGTCGTCCGTGACCAGCCGCTCGGTCACCCGGGTGGTGGTGTCGCCCCGGGGGTCGTCCACCAGGGCCAGGTAATAGAACCGGTCCTGCCGGGGCTGCACCGTGAGCCCGAAATAGCTCTTGGAGTCGGCGAGATCGGCCAGGTACTCCCCCGTGTACGAAAGCTCGAGCCGGAACCGGTTCGCCCCGGCCACGAAATCGGTGATGCCGGTCAGGGTCTCGTTCAGGTTCTCGTGCACGCTCTCGTCGTTCACGAGCTTCCCGATCGTGCCCTGGCCCCGGTCCACCTTGTCGGTGATGCTCCGGAGGTTCCCCAGGGTCTCGGTGAGCTCGGCGTACACGGTGTCGTCGGTCACGAGTTTTCCGAGCGTGCCCTCCCCCCGCTCGATCTTCCCCACCACGGCGCGAAGATCCGCCAGGGTCTCCTGGAGCTCCACGTAGAGGGAGTCGTCGGTGAGGAGCCGGCCCAGGGTTCCCTCCTCGCTCCGGGCGGCCTCGGCCACCCCCCGGATCGAGGCCAGGGTGGCGTCGAGCTGTTCGGTGGCCCGTCGCAGGTTGGCCAGGCTCGCCCGCAGATCGTCGCGGTTCTCGGCCACCACCTCGTCGAGCCGGCCGGTGAGCCGTTCCAGGTTGTCCGCGATGGCCGGCGTGCGCTCGGCGAGCGTCCGGGTGAGGGCCCGGGTGTTCTCCACCGTCTCGTCGATGCCCTCCCGGTTCGCGGCGAGGAGATCCCGGAGGTCGGCCGTGAGCCCCCGCAGGTTCGCCAGGGTCTCCCGCAGGGCCTCCCGGTTTTCCCCGACCACCTCCCGAAGCCCCACGGCCGTGTCCCGCAGCCCCTCGATCAGTTCCCGGAGGTTCTGCTCGCCCTCCGGGGTCCCGAGCACGTTCGCGAGCCGCTCGGTCACCTTCTTCACGTCGTCGCTCACGGCGTTGAGGCTCGTGACCAGGCGGTCCAGGTCCCCGGGCGGCACCCCGGGGCGCACCTCGTCCCCGTCGGCCAGGAGCCGCGACGAGGTGCCCGGGATGAGCTCGATGTACTTCTCCCCCAGGACCCCGTGGGTCCGGAGGCTCCCCACGGTGTCGGCCGGGAGCTTTACCTCGTCGCGCAGGCGCAGCACGAGCGCCGCCTGCCCCCCCTCGAGCCGGATGTCCTCCACGATCCCCACGGGAATCCCGGCCACCAGGACCTCCCCCTCCTTCGCCAGGCCGGTGGCGTTGTCGAGCCGCAGCACCACGCGGTAGCCCCCGCCGGGGCCGAACCCCACCTTGCCCAGCTTCAGGGTCATGTAGGTGAGGAGCACGACGCCGGCGAGGACCAGCAGGCCCACCTTCGCCTCGGGCGACATTCGCTTCATGGGCGTCCTCGGATCATCGCCTGGGCCTCACTGCACCTGGATCGGCCCCTCGGCCGACCCCCGCAGGAACTGGACGAGGATGGGGTTGGGGTTCTCGCGGATCTCCTCGGGGGTGCCCTCCGCGATGATCCGCCCCTCGTAGAGCATGGCGATCTTGTGCGCGATCTTGAAGGTGGCCGGGATGTCGTGGCTGATCACCACGTAGGTCCGGCCGGACTCCCGCTGGGTCCGGAGGATCAAGCGGTCGATCGCGTCGGCCATGATGGGGTCGAGCCCGGAGGTGGGCTCGTCGAAGAGCACGATCTCCGGCTCCAGGATGAGCGCCCGGGCGAGCCCCACCCGCTTGCGCATCCCCCCCGAGAGCTCCGAGGGCATCTTCCCCTCGGTTCCGGGGAGCCCCACGGTGGCGAGCATCTCGGAGACCCGCCGCCCGATCTCGGCCCGGCCGAGGTTCGTGTGCTCCACCAGCGGGAAGGCCACGTTCTCCCCCACGGTCATGGAGTCGAACAGCGCCCCCTCCTGGAAGAGCATCCCGAACCGGCGGCGCACCGCGTTCATCTCGTCGCGGCCGAGCCGCGTGATGTCCTGCCCGTCCACGAGGATCCGCCCCCGGTCCGGCCGCATGAGCCCGATCATGTGCTTGAGGGTCACGCTCTTTCCGCCGCCGCTCCGCCCGATGATGACCGTGGTCCGCCCCCGGGGGATCTCCAGGTTCAGGCCGTCCAGGACCTTCTGGCCCCGGAACGACTTGTGCACCTCCTCGAACGCGATGATGGGGTCCGCCATGGGCGCTTCAGAACATGATCGCGGTCAGGAAGTAGTCGCTGATCAGGATGAGCACCGAGGCCAGCACCACCGCCTCGGTGGTGGCCCGGCCCACCCCCTGGGCCCCGCCCGTGGCGTGGAACCCCTTGTAGCATCCCACCACCGCCAGGATGAACCCGAAACACGCGGCCTTCACAAGCCCGTTTAGGACGTCGGCGAGTTCCACGTACTTGACGGTGTTCTCCACGTACACCCCCGAGTTGATCCCCAGGAGCTTCACGCCCACGAAGTATCCGCCCACCACCCCGACGAAGTCGCTCACGATGCACAGCACCGGCACCATGAGGAGCCCCGCCAGGATCCGGGGCACCACCAGGTACCGGATGGGGTCCACCGCCATCACCACCAGGGCATCGATCTGCTCCGTGACCCGCATGGTTCCGAGCTCGGCGGCGATCGCGGACCCCGCCCGGGCGGTGACCATGAGGCTCGTGAGCACCGGCCCCAGCTCCCGGGCCATGGACAGGGCCACCGTGGTGCCCACCAGCCCCTCGGCCCCGAATTTCCGGAACCCGTAGTACGCCTGGAGCGCCAGGACCATCCCGGTGAAGGTGCCGGTGAGCACCACCACCGACACGGACCGGACCCCCACGAACTCCATCTGCCGGAAGGTCTGGCGGAGCCGCAGGGGCGGGGTGAGGGCGGCGCGGCCGGCCTCCACCAGAAAGAGGAAGTTCCGGCCCACCTCCTCGATCCGGCTCACCACCAGCCGGCCGAACCACTCCAGGAACGCGAGCATGGGGGAAGGGGCCGCCGCCGAACGCGTCGGGAAGCCGCTACTTCTGGGCCTGGGGCTGGAGCACCCAGCGCTCCCCCCGCCGCATCCAGGTCATCCAGACCTCGGAGCGTTCCGGGACCACCGAGTGCCGCGGGATCAGGGTGCGCACGACCCGGACCTTGGCCATCACCCCGTCGGGCTGGGCGAAGAGCTGGTAGCTGGCGGCGTCGGCGCTCACGATCTCGTAGCGCGCCACGAGCCCCCACAGGCTGTCGATGTGGGCCTGGCGCTGCGCCTCCTCCACGTACTGGGCCGCCTGCTCCACGTTCTTTTCCTTGAGGAGCCGGTGGTACTCGTCCACGTCCCGCAGGAGCTCGTTTACGAGCCGGCGCTCCTCCCGGGGGTCGAGCTGCTGCGCCGGGGGAGGCGGCGGCGCCTCCGGCTGTTTCGCCTCGGCCGCCGGAGCCGGCGGCTTCGGCTCCCCGGCCGGGGGAACCCCCGCGCATCCCGCCCACCCGAACGCCACGGCGACCAGCCACACCCATCCCACACGACGCATCCGCACTCCTCCTGTCCGACCGGAAACGAACCACCAACCGCTCCCCCCGTGGGAACCCGGGGATCATAGTCAAGGCCCCACCGGCGATTCAACCGCCGGCGCCCAAAAGAGAAAGGGGCCGCGCAACCGCAGCCCCTGTTCTCCCGCTCGTCCTGTGGGTTCCGTGCGGCTACTGGGCCGACACGATGCCCCGGAGCCGGTCCTTGATCTGGCGGAACTCCCCAACCTCGATCGGGATCGCCACCTTGAGCAGCAGGGTGTAGATCATGAGCCCGATGGCCCAGATGCCCAGGCTGATCAACACCTCGGGAAGCGTCGGGGCGTAGGACCACATCTCCCCGAGCGGCGTGGGCACAAACCCCGGCAGGATGAGCCCCGGGCCCTTCTCGATCCACACACCGATGAACATGAGCACGCAGCCCAGGTTCAGGGTGAAGAAGTTCTCGCGGGTCTTGGGGCTCAGGAACAGCAGGAACGCCGTGGTGTTGAACACGATCGCGGTCCAGATGAACGGCACGAGCTCGTTGTGCCCGTGGAGCCCCTGGAACAGGTACTGCATCGGGGCCAGGTGGACCGTGGCGCTGTAGTACTCCTTGAACAGCTCGGCGATCAGGAGGAACAGGTTGATGCCCATGGCGTAGGCGATGATCTCCGCCAGCTTGAAGATGGCCCGGTCCTGGATCTTGATCGGCGTGTGTTTGCGAATGATCTGGAAGGCCAGAATGATGAAGCTCGGCCCGGAGCAGAACGCCGAGGCGATGAACCGGGGGGCCAGGATCGAGGCGTTCCAGAACGGCCGGCTCGGGAACCCGTTGTAGAGGAACGCCGTCACCGTGTGGATCGACACGGCGGCCGGGATCGAGAACACCACCAGCGGCCAGAGCACCTTGTGGTTCGGCTCCCGGCCCTGGTAGGCGTTGTACAGGATGTAGATGGGCACGATCAGGTTAATGGCCAGGTAGGTGTTCAGGACCACCACGTCCCAGGAGAGCATCGAGATCGGGAAGTTGAGGATCCCCAGCCCCGGGATGAGGTGCCAGAACCGCTCCGGGTGCCCCAGGTCGAAGGTCACGAACATGAGGCACATGCTGATCGCGGCCACGGCCAGCAGTTCCCCGAGGAGCACGATCTCCTTGATGGGCCCCCACTTGTAGATGTACGCGGGGATCACCAGGAGCACGGCGGCGGCCGCCACCCCCACCAGGAACGTGAAGTTCGCGATGTAAAGCCCCCAGCTCACGGGGTCGCGCATCCCCGTGACCCCGAGGCCGTGCTGGAGCTGGTACACCCAGGCCCCGAGCCCCACCAGCGCCACGAGCGCGAGGCAGCCCATCCAGGTGTAGTACTTCTTGCCGCCCCGGAACGCCAAGATGAAGGTGCCGACCAGAAATTCCACCAGCGTATTCATCGTTCACCCCTCTAGCCGAAGAAGTAATAGAACTTGGGCTCGGTGAGGAGATCCTCCTTGAGCCGGAACACCCGGTGGTTCTCCAGGATGTAGCGGACCTCGGACTCGGGATCCAACAGGTTCCCGAACTTCCGGGCCCCCACCGGGCAGGCCTCCACGCAGGCCGGATACCGGCCCTCACGGGTGCGCTGGATGCAGAAGGTGCACTTCTCCACCACGCCGCGCATCCGGGGACGGTTGCCCAGGTAGTGGGTGTCGGGGTTGAGCTCCTCGGGGGGCAGTTTGGGGTCGAGCCAGTTGAACGCCCGGCCCTCGTAGGGGCAGGCGGCCATGCAGTACCGGCACCCGATGCACCAGTTGTAGTCCACCACCACGATGCCGTCGTCCTCGGTCCAGGTGGCCCGGACCGGGCAGGCCTTGACGCAGGGGGCCTTGCGGCAGTGCTGGCACTGCACGGGCACGTAGTAGTGGCCCTCCTCGGGCACCCGCTCGGGGTTGTAGTAGCGCTCGGACTTTTCGAACTCCATCTCGCCGTTTTCGAACCGCAGCACGTGGATGTAGTGGATCTGCGGATCGCGACGGGACTGGTTGTTCTCCTTGACGCAGGCGTAGACGCACCGCCGGCACCCGATGCAGCGGCTCAGGTCGAGGGCGTACCCGAACAGCACGTTCTCCATGGGGGGGGTGGCCTTCACGGTCACCTTCTTGCCGTACTGCTTGGTGTACTTCTCCTCCAGGCGCTTCAGGGCCGCCCGGACCTCCTCCGGCGTCATCTCCTGGAAATTCTTCTGGAAATACTCCTCCCAGGAGCCGTAGGTCAGGAACCCGCCGTCCCCCTGGGCCAGGGCCTTCGCCGGCAGCGTCGCCGCCGCGGCTCCGGCCGCCAGCCCCCGGAGAAATTTCCGGCGGCTTGCCGTTTTCGGGTCCACCGTGCACGCGTTCTTCTTGGACATGGATCGCCTCTCCTTGCCGTTGTCCCGAACCGGCCGGTCCTAGTGTTCCTCGCCGCCGTGGGGTTCTTCCATCACGTGCTTCTTCACCGCCTGGGACCCCAGGGTCCCGGAGCCCGGCACCATGGGCGGGGGCTCCGGCTTGAGGGGTTCGAACCGCGGGTTGTGGGGGTTGTGGCAGTGGGCGCACAGCAGATACTGCTTCTTCCCGTTCCAGTAGCCGGTGCGCTTCCCGTGGATGCCCCGCTTCCAGTCCCGGTACTTGTCGCCGTGGCACTGCCCGCACAGGCGGTACGACTCGGCGAAGTCGATCTTCTCCCCGCTCTGGAGGTGGAGCTTGTCCCGGTTGTCGGCGTCGTGGCAGTCCAGGCACCACCGGAACTGCTCGGCGTGGTGAAGCCGGATCTCCGTGTGCTCCTCTTCCAGCTCCCGGGGCGTGGGATCCGTCTCCTGATCGTTGTGGCAGTTTTCGGCACAGGGGTAGTAGTCCTCGCTCAACGGCGGGGGCGGTACCGGAAACACCTGCTCCTCGGCCCCGGCCGCCCGTAGCCCCGGCCTTGCGCACAGGCACACAAGGGCGACCACCAAAACCCAGCGGCGCTTCATGCTCCCAATCCCTCCTGTTTGGGGTTGGCGGGGTGAAAAACCTTGCAACAACGCGAAACGAAAGGGGCGCGGGCGCCCCGGCGGAACGGAAGGGCGGATCATAGGAAAGCCGATTTCATCGTGTCAAGCGGATTTCCCGGGCGCCGGGCGAAAAACGAAACCCGGTTCGGATTCTCCCGACCCGCAGGGAGGTTTCCCTCGGCTGTTTCCCTTGTTCCAGCTTGTTTCATCCGGCCGCGGTTTCCCGCCGGGGTCGCTGGTTCGCCGCAAGTACCCTTTTTCGCAACCGGACCGAGTTCGGGGTGATCTCCACCAGCTCGTCCCGATCGACCCATTCCAGGGCCCGATCCAGGGTCATCTCCCGGGGCGGAACGAGCCGGAGCGCCTCGTCGGAACCGGCGGCCCGGATGTTCGTGAGCTTCTTCTCCCGGGTCACGTTGACGTCCAGGTCGTTCTCCCGGGAGTGCTCCCCCACGATCATCCCCTCGTACACCTCGGTGCCGGACCCGATGAAGAGCACACCCCGGGGCTGGAGATGAAACAGCGCGTAGGTGGTGGCCCGGCCGGCGCGGTCCGACACCAGGGCCCCGTTCGTGCGGCCCGGAACCGACCCGGCCCAGGGGGCGTACCCCTCCAGGAGCCGGTTCAGGATGCCGGTACCCCGGGTGTCGGTGAGGAACTCGCTCCGGTACCCGATGAGCCCCCGGGAGGGGATCCGGAACTCCAGGCGCACCCGGCCGGCGCCGGCGGGGTCCATCCGGGTCATCTGGCCCTTGCGGCGGCCCAGCTTCTCGGTGACGGCGCCCACGAACTCCTCGGGCACGTCCACCAGGGCGATCTCCCAGGGCTCGTGGACCTCGCCCCCCACCTCCCGGGTCAGGATCTCGGGCTTCGACACGCTCAGCTCGTACCCCTCCCGCCGGAGCGTTTCGATCAGCACGGCCAGCTGGAGCTCCCCCCGCCCGGCCACCTGGAACTGGTCGGTGTCGAGGATCTCGAGCCGCAGGCTCACGTTGTGGATCACCTCCTTCTCGAGCCGGGCCCGGATCTGGCGGGAGGTCACGAACCGGCCCTCCCGGCCCGCGAACGGGCTCGTGTTGACCGAGAACACCATGGCGATGGTCGGGTCCTCCACCCGGATCCGCCTAAGCGGCCGGGGCCGCTCGGGGTCCACCAGGGTGTCGCCGATGGTGGCTTCGTCGATCCCGGCCACCGCCACCACGTCGCCGGCCACGGCCCGCTCCGTTTCGACCCGGCGCAGCCCCTCGTGGGTGTACACGGTGGCCACCCGCCCCCGTACGACGCCGCCCTCGGTGGCCACGCCCACCTCCTGGCCCGGCCGCAGGCTCCCGTTCACGATGCGGCCCACGATCAGCCGGCCCACGTAGTCGTTGTAGTCCAGGGTGGTCACGAGCATCTGGAGGTCGCCCTCCGGGTCGCCCGCCGGCGGCGGGATCCGTTCGAGGATCGCCTCGAAGAGCGGCCGGAGGTCCCGGGAGCCGTCGTCCAGGGTGCGGTGGGCCACCCCCCGGCGGGCGTTCGTGTAGAGCACCGGGAACTCGAGCTGCTCGTCGGTGGCGTCGAGGTCGATAAACAGCCCGTAGACCTCGTCCAGCACCTCCTGGGGCCGGGCGTCGGACCGGTCGATCTTGTTGATCACCACCACCGGCGGAAGGCCGAGTTCCAGGGATTTCTGGAGAACGAACCGGGTCTGGGGCAGCGGGCCCTCCGCCGCGTCCACCAGGAGGATCACCCCGTCCACCATCTGGAGCGTGCGCTCCACCTCGCCCCCGAAATCCGCGTGGCCCGGGGTGTCGACGATGTTGATCTTGACCCCCTCGAACCACACCGCCGTGTTCTTGGCGAGGATCGTGATGCCCCGCTCCCGCTCGAGGGCGTTGGAGTCCATGACCCGCTCCTCCACCCTCTGGTTCTCCCGGAAGACGCCGCTCTGCCAGAGCATGGCGTCCACCAGGGTGGTCTTGCCGTGGTCCACGTGGGCGATGATCGCCACGTTGCGGAATCGGTTCGGTACCATCGGATCTCCGATCATCGGCTGGAAGGCTGGGAAGCGGGGAAGCCAGAACGCTCGGAGGGCAGGGCACAGCGCCCTGCCCCCTCGCCGCCCGCACGGTTCCGGCGGCCCCCGCCCGCGCCGTAGTCCGTTTGCCAGGAAGCCGCGTCTTGTAGCACCCTAGCCCGCCGCAGGTAAAGCCCGATCACCGGAAGGAGGCGCGGGGTGCCAACGTACGACGCGATCGTGGTCGGGGCCGGCCCGGCCGGCGGCGCCGCCGCCCTGGTGCTCGCCCGGATCGGGGCCCGGGTGCTCCTCGTGGACCGCTCCCCGCCGCCCCGGGAGAAAACCTGCGGAGACGGGCTCCTCGACGACGCCTGGGAAGAGCTCGGTGGCCTCGGGCTGACCGCACTCCTCGGCCGGGCGGCCCATTCGGTGGAGGAACTTCGGATCTGGAGCCCGGGGGGCTACGGGGTGGCCCTCCGGGTCCCGATCCGCACCCTGCCCCGCTCCACCCTCGACCGGATCCTGGCGGAGGCGGCCACAGCGGAGGGGGCGGAGGTGGAACCGGCCCGGATCGTCGAGGCGGTTCCCGAGCCACCCGGGGTGCGCGTGGCGGCCGCCGACGGCCGGACCTGGAGGGCGCGGATCGCCGTCGTGGCCACCGGCGCCCTTCAGGCCCTCGCTCCCCGAACGGCGCGTCCTTCGGGGCGGCCCGCCCCCGACGCCGTGGCCCTCCGGGGCTACGCCACGGGCCCGGCCGATCTCCCGTTCGCGGCCGTCACCTACGACCGCAGCGTGCTCCCGGGCTACGGATGGGTGTTTCCCCTGGGCGGCCGGCGGTTCAACGTGGGGTGCGGCGCGTTCCGCACCCGACGGGCCGAGGCGCCCCTCCACCGGACGCTGGAACGGCTGCGCGCCACCTCCCCCGCCCTCGGGGAACTCCGGGGGCGCATCGCCTGGGAAGGGCCGCCCCGGGCCGCCCCCATCCGGTGCGGCCCCCCGGCACGGCCGCCGGTGGACCCGGGTCCGGTGGTGTGGGCCGGGGAGGCGCTCGGCACCTCGTATCCGTTCACGGCCGAGGGGATCGGCCCGGCCCTGGAGTCGGGACGGAAGGCGGGGGAAGCCGCCGCCGGATTCCTGGCGCACGGGGCCCGGGCCCTCGAGGCCTACCGCCGCTGGGTCCGCACCGAGCTCGCCCGGCGGTACGCGTCGTACCGGGTGGCCGAGCGGTGGCTGGCGCGACCCGGCCTGTGCGATCTCCTCGCCCGCCGGGCACAACAAAGCCCGCGGCTGCGAAACCTGGCCGCGGGCATCGTCGCCGGCGCCACGCCCCCCCGGGCCCTGTTCAGCCCCTGGGGCCTCGTCCGGGTCCTTCTCGGCCTATGAACTCCCCCCGGCCACGCGCCGCCGGTTCTCCTCCACGGCCCGGGCCAGGTACTGCTTGAACCACTCGGGCTCGATGAAGTCGGCAAAACACATGCGCTTCCCGGAAAGATCCTCGATCACCTCGCCCCGGTAGTCCAGGAACACCAGGAGGCAGTCGTACTGGTAGTCGTATTTGCGCCCCAGGGCGATCTCGTCGCGGGTCATGTTCCCCATGAGGTTGATCCGCACCAGCACGAAGTTCTCGGTGATGTACCGACCGATCTCCGGATTGTTGTAGATGTGCTTGGCGAACCGGTCGCAGCGGCTGCATCCCTCCGGGGCGTAGAAGTCCACGATGATCGGCCGTTTCTGCTCGGCGGCCATCCGCTTTCCCTCTTCGAGGGAGTAAAACGGGATCGCGATGTCGCTCGCGAGGGACCCCTCCACCCGCTGGTGGGCCGTGCCGTGGTGGGCCATGTGGCCGCCGGTGGCGCAGGCGCCAAGCAGAAGAGCCGCGAACAGGGGGAACCAGGGACGCATGCCACACCTCCGGGAGAGTTGGGAGATCTTGGAAGCT
>CAZUYO010000005.1:17209-29545 GCA_964624725.1 uncultured Thermodesulfobacteriota bacterium | reverse complement strand
CCACCTCGGGTTCCAGCGCGAAGGCCCCCCGCAGGGCCACCGGGGTGACCACGAGGCTCAGGGCCATGTTTAGGAGGGCCACGGCCGTCATGAGGTCGGCCAGGCCCCCCGTGAACACCCCCTGGCGCACGGCCACGGCCACCACCACCAGCGACACCTCCATCCGGGGGAGCATCCCGACGCCGACCTGGAGCGCCCACACCGGCTTCAGGCGGCCCAGGAGCGCCCCCAGGGCCGCGCCCAGGAACTTCCCGGCGAAGCTCACCCCGACGAAGAGCGGGCCCACCCGCCCCAGCCCCCCGAGGCCCCCCAGGTCGAGCGACGAGCCCAGGTGCACGAAAAAGAGCGGGATGAACACCCCGTAGGCCACGGCGTGGACCCGGTCGAGGAGCTTTTCCTCCCCCATGCGTTCGCGCACGGCGAGGCCGGCCACGAACGCGCCGGTGATGCCGGCCAGGCCCACGGTTTCGGCCAGGGCGGCGAGCCCCAGGGTCACGATCACCACGAAGGTGAGCGGGGCCTCCGGCAGGTGGATCCGGCGAAACTGGCGGTAGAGGGGGGGCAGGATCTTCCAGGCAAACAGCCCGGCCAGCACGAAATACACCGTGGCCTTCCCCAGCACGGCGTGGGGGGAGCCCGTGCCGAGCACCACGGCCAGAAGGCACAGGGCCAGAACGTCGTCCAGGATGGCCGCGCCCACCAGCGTCGCCCCGACCCGGGTGCGGATGCGGCCGGCCTCGAGCAGGGTCACGGCGGTGATGCCGATGCTCGTGGGGGTGAACAGGGCGCCGGTGGCCAGGGCCTGGGGCAGCCCGAATCCCAGCCACCGGGCCGCGGCCACCCCCAGGGCGAACGGGACGGCCACCCCGCCCAGGGCCACGAGGGTCGAGGGCCCCCCGGCCCGGCGGATCTCCTTGAGGCTCGACTCGGTGCCCGTGAGGAGCAGAAGGAACACGAGCCCGAGGTCGGAAAGGGCCGTGAACGCCTCGCCCCGGAGCACCTCGGCCGGAAACCCCCCGACGGAGGCGAGGAGGATCCCGGCCAGGATCTGGCCCAGGATCGGCGGCAGCTTCACCCGGTCGAAGGCCTGGCCCAGCACCTTGGCCGCCGCGAGCGCCAGGGCCAGGGTCCCGAGGAACGCGGCCGGGTTCACCGGGGCTCTCCCGTCCGGAGCCGGTGGAGGGCCCGGATCACCTGGAGCGACCCGATCTCCCCCACGAGTTCGTCGCCGTCCACCACGGGCACCCACAGCACCGACTTGGACTCCATGAGGTGCACCACCTCCCCGCAGGGGGTGTCGGGGGCAACCCGGTGTACTACCCGGCCCTCGGTGAAGCAGCAGGTGCAGTCGGCCGCGCCGTGGGCGAGGCTCCGGAACCGGAGCTTCAGGAACCGGGAGTAGGAGGCCTCGGCCGGCTCCAGGGTCCGGAAGAGGTCGCGCCGCAGGAGGATGCTCTGGAGCCCCGCCCGCGCCGGCGGATCGGGCACGATCCAGGCGTGGTCCACGGTGAGGAACACCTCGATCGCGTCCAGGACCGGCATGTGGGGCGGCAGAAACGCGGCCGCGGCGAAGGTGGGGTCCATGATCTCCCGGGCCGGGAGGTCGTGGAACGCCTCGACGAGTCGGCGGATGTCCTCGGGGGTGTGGTCCATGGCGGGCCTCTGGGGGCGCGTGAGATCGTGAATGGGGAATCGGGAATGGCTCTGGCGCCGCGCTCGCGCCCGGCCGCAGCCGGGCTCCGCCCTCTACACCGCTATGCCCTCGGCCGGTTCGGCGGCCTTGTCGCCTCCCAGCCTCCTAGCTTCTCAGCTTCCTAGCCTTTCCCAAAAGGCGGTTTCGCCGGTGCTCCAGGCGGGCCCGGTCGGCCGGGGGCCAGTGGGGGAACCCGAGGGCCCGCTCGACCCAGGAGAGGGCGCGATCGAAGGCGCGCAGGTGGTGCTCCAGCACCTTGGCCGCCTCCTCCACGGGTTCGAGCCGGCCCGGCTCCAGTGTGGCCCATTCCTCCCAGACCGCAAGGGCCTCGCGCCAGGCGCCCCGGCGCTTGTGGGCCCGGCCCAGTTCCCGCAGGGCCCGCGTGCGCGCCCCCCGGCCGGGAGCATCCCGAAGCCCGGCCGCCAGGGCCTCGCAGGCCCGCTCGGTCCTCCGGGCCCGGGCGTGGAGGAACCCCACCCCCAGGGCCTCGGCCCCCGCCGGACGGCGGGCCGCGCACCCGGCGGCCCAGAGGAGCCCCGCGAGGCTCAGGATGTCGAGACGGTTGTGGGAGAACACCCGGGCCAGCATCTCGTCGGCCCCCCGGCGCAGGAACCGCTGGTACACGGAGGGGATCTCCGACCCGGGCACGTCGCCCCGGCGGCGCACCCCGAGCACCCCGGCCTCCAGGGTCACGAGCCGGCAGTCCGGGTGGGAGGGCTTCCACAGGGTGCGGGCCGGGGGCAGGAGGTCGAGGTGGGGCGCCCCGTCCAGGGGCCAGGTGAGGCGGTTCAGGATGTGGCGGGTTTCGAGGAGGGGCACGTCGAACCGCCGGCCGTTGTAGGTGACCAGGCACCCGACCCCCTCGAGTTCCCGGGCCAGGGCGGCGAGAAGGGCGGCCTCCCGGTCGAGGTCCTCCAGGAAGAGCTGCACCACCCGGAATCCCCCCCGGTCCGGGTCCCACCGGCCGACCCCCACCAGGAACGCCACGGTGCCCGCGCCGCCGGCGAGCCCCGTGGTCTCGGTGTCGAGGAACGCCAGGGCCTCGGGCCGGTCCACCCGGCCGAGTTCCCCGGGAAACAGGTCCCGCAGCGCCCCGTCGGGCGGCTCCCCCAGGGCGGCCACCGGGAGCCGGCCGTGGAACCGCCCGGCCCCGGCGACGACCTCGGTGCGGAACACGGGGCCGAAGGGGGTCTCGGCCCGCGTCCCGGCCACGAACCGCTCCAGGGGGACCCGCCGGCCCGGCCGGTCGAGGCGCTCGAGCCGGGCCCGGAGGTCCGGGTTCCCGGGGGAGGGGGCGCGGTCCAGGCGGCGCAGCCGATCGGCGAGCCGGCTCATGCGGTCCGAAGCAGCCGCTCGAGGATCCGGCGGGCGGCCGCCTTGGCCTCGGGCCCCACCTCCCCCGGGGGGCCCACGCAGGAGGGGCAGCCGGCCTCGCACCGGCAGGCCCCGAGGAGGTCCAGGGCCGATTCCAGAAGGTCCCGGCCCCGGCCGAAGATGCCCTCGGCGAGGCCGCTCCCGCCGGGATAGCGCTCGTAGAGAAACAGCGTGGGCTCGAGGGCCTGCACGGCCGCGTCGGGGCTCACGGGGCCCGGCCCGGCGTCCCACCGGCCCTCCCGGTCGCCCAGGGCCCGGCCCAGGTCGCCGGTGTCGCACAGGCAGTGGAGCGCGGCCAGGTGGTGGAGCGCGTGGCCGAGGCCCGCGATGCCGTCGAGGAACGCGGCGTCCGTGAGCCCGAGGGCCTCGGCGAGCCCCACGGGGAAGGTCCACCAGGCCGCCGTGGTGTGCATCTCCTGGTCCGGCAGGTCCACCTCGCCGTACCCCACGTTCTCCACGGTGTAGAACTTGAGCTTCTTGTACCCCGGCACCCGGCTCACCACGTGCACCTCGCCCCACTCGGCCCGGGCCCCCGGGAGGTCGGCGCCGCCGAAGGCCTCCAGGACCCGCACCTTGGCGTAGGTGATGGCCTGGGTGTAGTAGTCCGGGTCCACGGGCCGCACGTAGGCCTTGCGGCCGTCCCAGTCGAGGTGGTCCACCTGGTGCGGCCGGCCCTCCACCATGTAGATGGCCCCCGGGTGGATCGTGGTGGGCGCGCTCTCCAGGTCCACCTGGGCGATCACCCGGGGCCGGGGGCCCGAGGTGTCGATCACGGTGAAGTTGTCGGGGTCGGCCGTCCGCAGGGCCACCTGGTCGGCCGGGTAGGCGTCCTCGATCCAGTGCCACCGCCGGCCCGCCCGGCGCACCACGCCCTTCTCCTCGAGGTAGGCCAGGATCTCCTCCAGGGGTTCGGCGCCGAAGGCCTCCCCCTCCTCGAAGGGCAGCTCGAACGCGGCGCACCGGATGTGGCTCACGAGCACGTGGAGGTTGTCCGGGTCGATGAGCCCCAGTTCCGGGGGCGCCCCCAGCACGGCCTCGGGGTGGGTCACCACGTACTGGTCCAGGGGCTGGCTCGAGGCCACCAGGACGGCCGCGCTCACCCCGGTGCGCCGGCCCGCCCGCCCGGCCTGCTGCCAGGTGCTCGCCACGCTCCCCGGGTACCCGGTGAGCACGGCGGCCTCGAGTTGGCCGATGTCGATCCCGAGTTCCAGGGCGTTGGTGGCCACCACCCCCCGGATCGTGCCGTCGCGCAGGCCGCGCTCGATCTCCCGGCGCAGGTCCGGCAGGTACCCGCCCCGGTAGCCCCGGACCCATCCCTTGCGGTCGGGCCGGCGCTCGAACTTGTCCTTGAGGTACCGGGTCAGGATCTCCACCTGGAGCCGGCTTCGCACGAACGCGATGGTGGACACGTTTTCCCGGAGGAACCGGGTGGCGATCTTCCGGGCCACCCCCACGGCCGAGGCCCGGAGCCCCAGGGCCGGGTCGATCACGGGCGGGTTCACGAAGAGGAGGTGCTTTTTCGCCCGGGGCGCCCCCGACTCGGTGATCTCCACGAGGTCCTCGGCGCCGGTGAGCCGCCGGGCCAGGTCCCCGGGGTTCCGGAGGGTGGCCGACGAAAGCAGGAAGGCGGGGTCGCTTCCGTGGAACCGGCACACCCGCCGGAGCCGCCGGAGCACGTTGGCCACGTGGGAGCCGAAGATGCCCCGGTACACGTGCATCTCGTCGATCACCACGTACCGGAGGCTCCCGAAAAACCGGGCCCACCGGGGGTGGTGGGGCAGGATGCCCTGGTGGAGCATGTCGGGGTTGGTGAGCACGATCCGGGCCTGGTCCCGGACCCGGCGGCGGATGTCCTGGGGCGTGTCGCCGTCGTAGGTGAAGGCCGGGAGGTCCCGGCCCAGGGCCCGGGCGAGGCCCTGGAGTTCGGCCAACTGGTCCTGGGCCAGGGCCTTGGTGGGGAAGAGGTAGAGGGCCCGGGCGTCGGGGTCCCGCAGCAGCGCGGTCACGACCGGGAGGTTGTAGCACAGGGTCTTGCCCGAGGCCGTGGGGGTGACGGCCACGAACCCCCGGCCGGCCAGGGCCGCCTCGGCCGCGGCGGCCTGGTGGGTGTAAGGCCGCTCGATGCCCCGGGCCCGAAGGGCCGCCACCAGCTCCGGGTGGACCTCCTCCGGGAACGCCGCCGTGCGCGGCGGCAGGGCCTCGAGCACCTCGTGGCGGGTGACGCACGGCCCCAGGTTTCGGTCGCGCAGGAGGGCCTCGACGATCTGTTCCACACCGGCTCGCATGGGGCCCGAGGATAGCAGAGCCCCGCGGGAAGGGGGAAGGAGAGGGGCGGGTTTGGGGAATGGGGAGTCGAAATCGGGGAAGGGCCCTGGTGTGGGATGCACCGACTAAGAACCGATGGACCGAAGACCGACGACCGCCCTTATGCCTTGAGGTCCAGCACGTGGCCCTCGGCGACCTCGGGCGGGGGTTCCTCGGGTTCGGGGGGCTCCCGAGGCGGGTCGCGGCGGTCGTCCGGGCTCCCCCGGCGTCCTCCCTCCCGGTGGTCCCGGTCCCGGATGCGGGCCTCCTCGGCCTGCTCCGCGCCCGTGACGTCCCGGTGGACCTCCTCGACCCGGTGCACCGCGGCCTGGGTGGCCAGGCGGTTCGCCAGCACCTTCTGCTCGGGGTCGAGCCGCTTGAACTCCTCGAGGCCCCGGCTCAGGGAGGCCAGGTCCATCATCCGCACGCCGTCCGGCATCGGACCCCTCCGGGTTTCGGGTTCACCTTTCGTTTCGGCGGGTTGGGATCCGGACTTGAGTCGTCTTCATTTTGGGGTATCCTGGGGCCCGTGTCGGTTCTCAACGTCTCGAGGGAGGATGCCCATGTGGACGACGATTCGGACGGCGGTGGTGCTGGCCGCGGTGGGCCTGGCGGCGTGCAGCGGGGGCGGAGGCGAAAGCCACGAGACGAAGGCGATGTCCCTCAAACCGTCGGAGGACCTGAGCGCGGAGGCGCTCGAGATCCTCAACGCCAAGTGCACGGTCTGTCACACGAGCGAGCGGTTCGAGGCCCGCCAGTTCACGGCCGAGGAGTGGAACGCGGTGCTCGAGCGGATGGTCACCAAGGGCGCCCGGCTCTCCGGCGACGAGCTCGACGTGCTGCGACACATGCGCAAGTAGGGACGGGTCGGCTCAGCCGATCTCCTCCGGGGTGAACGCCACCACCCGGTCGATCCGGTCGGCGCCGGTCAGGAGCATCACGAGCCGGTCCACGCCCAGCGCGATGCCGGCGCAGGGGGGCACCCCTTGCGGGGGGGGCAGATGGGCCCCCAGGGCGACCGTTCCGGGAGGTCCGCGAAACCCGGTGCCGTGATCCTTTCGGGGGTTGGACTTCTCGCGGCGGGGGAATAGTATCGGCTCGCACGGCCGGACGATGCGAGCGACAGGAGCATGGGGACGATGCGAGCGACGGTAACCTTGGACGACGACCTGGTGGCGAAGGCGATGTCCTTGTGCGAGCTCAAGACCGCAGACGAGCTCGTGCGCGAGGCGTTGAAAGCGTTCATCGAACGGGAGGCCGCAAGGAGTCTCGC
Organism: uncultured Thermodesulfobacteriota bacterium; assembly: GCA_964624725.1. Classification (GTDB taxonomy): domain Bacteria; phylum Desulfobacterota; class Deferrisomatia; order Deferrisomatales; family Deferrisomataceae; genus Deferrisoma. The sequence goes on along the minus strand of CAZUYO010000005.1, from coordinate 22,901 downwards.
GCGACTCGGCGGGTCCGAACCCGGGCTCCGGAGACCTCCTCGTCGCCGCCGCGGTGTGTCGGACCGTGATCCTTGTTGACACGTCCGTTTGGGTGGATCATTTCCGTACGGGGCTTCCATCCCTCCAGGTTCTCCTCGAGAAGGGGGAGGTCCTGATCCACCCGTACGTGATCGGCGAGTTGGCGTGCGGCCACCTTCGGCAGAGGCGTAAGATCCTCCAACTGCTTGGAGATCTTCCGGCGATTCCGGTGGTTCCCCTCGATGTCGTCCTGGAGTTCGTGGAAGCGCAAGGGCTGATGGGGAAGGGCCTTGGCTTCGTGGACGTCAGCCTCCTTGCCGCGGTCCGGGAGTTTGGCGGCAGCTCCATCTGGACGCTGGACCGCCGACTGAACGCCGCGGCGAAGCGGCTTGGCGTGGCCTGGAACCCGTAGTCGACCCCGATCCCGTTTAGGCCAGCTCCTCCGGGGTGAACGCCACCACCCGGTCGATCCGGTCGGCGCCGGTCAGGAGCATCACGAGCCGGTCCACGCCCAGCGCGATGCCGGCGCAGGGGGGCACCCGGGCGAGGTCGGCCAGGAACCCCTCCGGCAGGGGGCCGGTCCAGGCGCCCCGGGCCCGCCGCAGGGCGAGTTCCGTTTCGAACCGGGCCCGCTGCTCGGCGGGGTCGGTGAGCTCGGTGAAGGCGTTGGCGAGCTCGAGCCCCCCGGCGTAGAGCTCGAACCGCTCGGCCCGGTCGGGCCGGTCGGGCCGCCGGCGGGCGAGGGCCGCCTGGTCGAGGGGGTAGTCGTAGAGGAACGCGGGCGTTCCGAGTTCCGCGAGCGCCGGTTCCACCCGTTCCACCAAGAGTTCCTCGAACACCCCCCGGGCCAGCGCCTCCTCCGGGTCGGCGCCGGCCCACTGCCGAAACGCCTCGTCCACCGGGATCCGGGGCCAGGGGGGGGCGAGGTCCACCTGCCGGCCGGCGGTCCGGATCCCGGGCCCCAGCCCGGCGGCCCGGGCGACCGCGGGGATCAGGTCCTCGCACTCGGCCATGAGATCCTCGTAGGTCGCGCCGACCCGGTACCACTCGAGCATCGTGAACTCGGGCAGGTGGAGCCGGCCCCGTTCCCCTGCGCGCCAGCACCGGCAGACCTGGAAGATCCGGTCCCACCCCCGGGCCAGGAGCCGCTTCATCGCAAGCTCCGGGCTCGGGTGGAGCACCCCCCCCTCGGCGGGCACCGGGTCGATGTGGGCCTCGGGCAGGGGGGCGGGCAGGAGATGGGGGGTCTCCACCTCCACGTACCCCCGGTCCACGAAAAAGGCCCGGACCGCCGCGACGATCCGGGCCCGGGCCCGCAGAAACGGCTCCCGCGGATCGGCCACCGCTACTCCTTCACCCGGGTCACGTACTGGCCGGTGCGGGTGTCGATCTGGATCTTGTCCCCTTCCTCCACGAAGGCCGGGGCCTGGAGCTCGTACCCGGTCTCCACCTCCACGGGCTTCGTGACGTTGGTGGCCGTGTCGCCGCGGGCCGCCGGATCGGCCCGGGTCACGGTGAGCACCACGAAGTTGGGGAGCGTCACCCCGATGGCGCGGCCCTGCCAGAGCACCACGTCCACCTCGAGGTTGTCGGTGAGGAAGTACCGGCTGTCGCCCAATTGATCGGCCGACACCTGGTACTGCTCGTAGGTCTTCTGGTCCATGAAGGTGTAGAACTGGCCGTCCGTGTAGAGGTAGTTCATCTTGCGCTCCTCCACGTCGGCCGGCTTGAAGGTGTCGCCCGAGCGCCAGGTGCGGTCGAACTGCACGCCCGTCAGCATGTTCTTGAGCCGGCACTTGTAGAGCGCCTGGCCCTTGCCGGGCTTCGAAAACTCGAAGTCCACGATCACGTAGGGCTCGCCGTCGAGTTCGAGCTTCAAGCCCTTGCGAAGATCACCCGCCTTGTACATGTCGAAAAGCTCCTTGGCCGGAGGTTGGGAAAGGGCGTATTTTTACCGCCCCTTCGGGTGCCCTGTCAAAGCGAAAGGAGCCGAAACTGAACGCGTTTCCCGTGCGCTGGCCGCCCGAGTACCGGCGGACGGCCGAGGCCCTGGGTCCCGGAAGCCCGCTTCACGCCATGGGGGACCCCGGGACGGACGAGGACGGGCCCGATCCCGACGCCCTTGCGGACCCCACGGGGGAGGCGGCGCTCCACCCGGTGCCGTTCGTGGTGCAAAAGCACCCGGACCGGGTGCTCGTGCTCGCGGCCCACCGGTGCTTCTTTTACTGCCGGTTCTGCTTCCGGCGGGGCGGTCCGGCCCACCGGGAGTCCCCGGGGCCGGCGGACTGGGAGCGGATCTTCGCCTGGCTGGGGGAACGGAGCGAGGTCGAGGAGGTGATCCTCTCGGGCGGCGACCCGCTCACCCTGCCCGACCGCGCGATCGCGTGGGTCGGGGAGCGGTTGGCGGCGATCCCGCACCTGCGGCGCTGGCGGATCCACACCCGGGCCCCGGTGGTGGTGCCCCGGCGGGTGGGGCGGGGGCTCCTCGATGCGCTCGCGGCCGGCCCCCCGTGCCGGGTGGTGCTCCACGCGAACCACCCGGCCGAACTGCGGCCGGCCGTGGCCGAGGCGGTGGGGCGCCTCCGGCAGGCCGGGGTCGCCGTGGAGAACCAGGCCGTGCTGCTCGGGGGCGTGAACGCCGAGCCGGAGACGCTGGCGGAGCTGGTGAAGGGGCTCGAGGCGTGGGGGGTGGGGCTGCGCTACCTCCACCACCCCGATCGGGCCCCGGGAACGGCGCGGTTCCGGGTGAGCCTGGCCCGGGGGCTCGAAACGGTGCGGTCGGCCGAGCGCAGGCTGGGCGCGGAACTGCCCTACGTGGTGGACCTGCCCACCGGCCACGGAAAGGCCCTCGTCCGCGACCTGGCGCCGGTGGCCGAGGAGCGACGCGGCGGTCGCCGGCGCGTGCGGTACCGGTGGGTGCGGCCGCCCGGGTGGCGCTCGCTCGTGGCCGGAGACCGGGCCGAGTGGTGGGACGTGTGGGAGCCGCCGCGCCGTCGTTGACCGGTTTTCCGCCGGGTTGTTAGGATCACATCCCCGTTTTTTACCACGGAGGGCACGGAGGACACGGAGGGACGGGTTTTCGGGCCTGCCCCCTCCGTCGCGGGCCCGTACGGCGCCCCGCGAGGCCGTGCCCCTGCCGTCGACCGCAGACCGACGACCGGAGACCGATCCTCCCATGATTCCCGTTCTGGACGCCGTGGAGATCATCCTGGGGGCCGTGAAGCCCCTGCCCCCCGAAAAGGTCTCGATCCTCGAGGCCGACGGCCGGGTGCTCGCCGAGGACATCGCGGCGCCCCGCGACCTGCCGCCCCACGACAACTCGGCCATGGACGGCTACGCCGTGCGCCACGCCGACCTCGCCCCGGGGGTCGTTCTCGAGGTGCTCGAGGAGATCCCGGCCGGCACGGATCCCACCCGGGGCCTGGGCCCGGGCCAGGCCGCGAAGATCATGACCGGGGCCCCGATCCCCGCCGGGGCGGACACGGTGGTCCCGGTGGAGGACACCCGGCCCCTGGACGGCCGGGTCGAGATCGTGAGCGTTCCCAAGGCCGGGGCCAACATCCGGCCCCGGGGCGAGGACGTGCGGGAAGGGGAGTTGGTGCTCCCCCGGGGCACCCGGGTGCGGCCGGCCGAGGTGGGCATGATGGCGAGCCTGGGCCGGGCCTTCGTGCTGGTGCACCAGAGGCCCCGGGTGGCCGTGCTCGCCACCGGCGACGAGATCGTGGACCTCGACTCCCCGGCCCAGGGGTCCAAGATCATCAACTCCAACTCCTACGGCGTGGCGGCCCAGGTGGCCGAGGCCGGCGGGGTGCCCGTGGTGCTGGGCATCGGACGGGACGACCCCGACGGGCTCCTCGAGATGTTCGAGCGGGCCCGGACCTGCGACGCCGTGATCACCACGGGCGGGGTCTCCATGGGCGACTACGACTTCGTGCGGCCCGTGCTGGCGAAGGCCGGGGTGGCCGTGCAGTTCTGGAAGGTCGCGATGAAGCCCGGAAAACCGGTGGTCTTCGGGCTCCGGGGGGCGTCCCCCGTGTTCGGGCTCCCCGGGAACCCGGTGTCGGCCATGGTGGCCTTCGAGCAGTTCGTGCGGCCGGCCCTCCGGAAGATGCAGGGCCACGCCCGGCTGTTCCGGCCCGTCGTAGAGGCCGTGCTGGGCGACGAGGCCGGACCGGTCAAGACGAAGGCCGGCCGGATGGACTTCGTGCGGTGCCGGGTGGAGCGCCGGGGCACCGGGTTCCGGGTGGTGAGCGTGAAAAAGCAGGGCTCCGGGATCCTGAGCACCCTGGTGGAGGCCAACGGGCTCATGGTCATCCCGTCGGACTCCACGGGCGCGAAGCCGGGGGACCTCGTGCGGGTCCAGATCTACGACGAGGGGTTCCTCGACCAGACGGAGCCGGGGATCGGGCCGTGAAGCCGGCCGTCTGCCTCGTGTGCGGACCCTCCGGAAGCGGCAAGACGACGCTCCTGGAGCGCCTGGTGGGGGAGCTCACGGCCCGGGGCCGCCGGGTGGCCACTGTGAAGCACCACCGGGGCCGGGTGGAGGTGGACCGGCCGGGAAAGGACACCTGGCGCCACCGGAAGGCCGGGGCGGTGGCCACGTTCTTCGTCACGGCCGACGAGATCGTGGTGTTTCGCGACCGGCCGGCCGACGTGTCGCCCGCCGTTCTGGCGGGGTGGTGTCCGGCCGGGACCGAGCTGCTTTTGGTGGAAGGGTTCAAGGGCCTCACCGGATATCCCCGGATCGAGGTCGTGCGGCGGGGGTTCGAGCGGGAGATTCCATGGACCGAGAACGTTCTCTGCGTCGCCACCGACCTCGCCGACTTCGCGGCGCCCTGCCCGGTATACGGCCTGGAGGACGCGGCCGGCCTGGCCGACCTCCTGGAGCGGGAGCTCCTCCCGCCCGGTACCTCCGGCTGACCGATCCCCCCTTTCCCGAAGACCTCGCCGGTTACGACGGGGTGGCGGTGGGGGCGGAGTTCTGCCCCCGCCGGCTCGCCGCCCTGGACGAGTTGGTGCGGCACCTCCGGCGGTGGGAGAGCCAGGGGCTCGGCGTCCAGCTCGTCACCCCGGCCGTGCGGGAGGGGGCGTTCGAGGCCGTGTGGGCGTGGCTTCGCGCCGCCCTCGAGGTCGCCCCGGGCGCCGAGGTGGCCTTCAACGACTGGGGGCTTTGGGAGAGGGCGCGGGCCGAGGGGCTCGCCGTTCGGGGGGTGGCCGGCCGGCTTCTCTCCCGGCAGCGCCGGGGTCCCCGGGTGCTCGGCATGGTGGCGGCGGCCGCCCCGGAGGAGGCCCGGGAGCTCCGGGGGAGTGTCTGGGACGAGTCCGAAGGGGTGCGGCTCCTGGAGGAGTTCGGGGCCGTGGGGGTGGAGCTCGATCTCATCCTGCCGGGGCTCCGGGTGCCCGCTCTCCCCGAGGGGGTCACGCTCCGGGTCCATGCCCCCTGGATCCCGGTGACCGTGGCGTTGGCGTGCCCCTGGACCGAGGCGCCGCTCGCCTGCGACCGGCCGTGCCGGGCGGCCGAACCCGCGTGCCTGCGGAACGACGAAGACCCCCACCCCCTGTGGTCCCGGGGCAACACGCTGTTCCTCCGGCGGGAGAGCGAACCCCCCGCCGCGTACCTCGCCCGGCTCGGGGCCGAGCGGCTCCTGTGGTCCCCCGAGATCCCGGGGTAGG
>CAZUYO010000005.1:0-17109 GCA_964624725.1 uncultured Thermodesulfobacteriota bacterium | reverse complement strand
GCCGCCCGGCGGGTCCGGCCCCTCAGTCGTCGAAGTCGCCCTGGGGGCCTTCCTCCTTGTGCAGGGTCTTGGCCCGCTCCCGGATCTTCTCCTCGGTCCACTCGGCCGGGTCCTCGGTTCGTTCGGCCTTGGGCCCCAGGTCGTAGGACTCGGCCCGGAGGATGGCCTCGATCGCCAGCGGTGCCGTGTCGGCCGCGTGGAACACCTCGGTCAGGAGCCGGTAGGTGAACTCCTCCACCCCCCGGATCATCCGCTCCCGAACGTCCGCGGGTTGGGCCCAAAGCTTGTTCTCGAAGGGGAGGTTCAGCTTCTTGTAGTCGCCCTTCTTCCAGCCCTTCTCCTTGGCGTAGGCCACCATCTCGGCCCAGAGTTCGTCGGTCACCCCCGCCCCGGGTTCCCGCACGAACTCGCCCTGGTCGTCGAGGATGGCGTTCCCGTACTCGTTCACCTTGACCCCCCAGGAGATCATCTGGAGCGCCGTGGCCACGTTGGCCTTGGTGGTCCGGGTCTCGGCCGCGATCCGCCGCAGCCGCTCGAAGCTGTTCCCCGAGGTGCCGTGCTGGGCGCCCGACACCCCGTAGGGCTCCAGGGCCTTGTGGATCTCGGCGGTGAGTTCCACCTGGATCCCGGCGTCCGAGTCCTGGATGCCGTGGGAGGTGCCGTTGTTAAGGGCGATCCAGTCGGGGAACACCCCGTGGGCGTTGAGGCCCCGCACCAGGAACAGGGCCTCGTCGGGGGTGGAGAGCCCCGCCGCGCCCTTGATCTCGCCCACCTCGGTCTCGAGACCGGCCCAGGCGGGCACGTACCGGTAGAGGTCGAGGTTCGTGAGCAGGTTCTCGTCGTCGGGCAGGTGGGAGGCGTCGATCGCGATCGAGGTGATGCCGGCGTCGAACATGCTGGGGATCTCGGTGCGGGCCGTCTCCACGTCCTTGGGCTTTTTGAGGGTGTAGTGGTCGGCGTGGATCGCCACGGGCACGGTGATCCCCAGTTCGTTGGCGGCCTGGTCCACGTAGGTCGCCATGTTCCAGTAGTTCACGGCGCAGTAGGCGCCGGTGCCGCCCTCGCTTTTCGCGATCTCGATGATGACCGCGGCGTTGGCCCGCTGGGCGGCCCGCAGCACCCCGTAGATCACGAACCGGTTCCGGGCGTTGGCCGCGATGGCCATGGCGCCGCCCTTGGCCAGCATGGCCCGGTCGATCACCTTGCCGCTCACCAGAAGCGCCCGGGAGTGGGGGAACAGCTTCCGAACGTTGGGCGGCCGGCCCACCTCGAGGGCCCTCTGGAACTCCTGGGAAGCGGACGACAGGATCTGGCTCATGGAAACACCCCTCCGTCGAGGAACGGGGCCGCCCCGGGGCGGCCGAATCGATGGAAACCGTCGGAGACGCCTACTTTTACGGAATCCAACGGGGCGGGTCAATGTTGAGGGCACGGCAAATGTGGGAGGCGGCTGGGCGGCTAGGCGGCTAGGCGGCTAGGCGGCTAGGCGGCCAGACCTTTTGACCTCGGTGGGTCCCGATGGGGTACCCGGGGCGTCAGCCCAGCCAGAGGGGGAGGGTCGCGGCGCTCAGGAGGGTGCTCAGGCTGATGGCGGTCGAGGCGAGCCCCGGGTCGCCCCGGAGCTCCCGGGCCATCACCAGGGTCAGGGTGGCGGTGGGGGAAGCGAGGAGCACCACGGCCGCCGTCCGCTCCACGCCCGCGGCGCCGGCCACCCCGAGGAGCACGGTGCCGAGCGCAGGGAGCGCCAGGTTTTTGAGCGCCGTGGAGGTGAGGGCCGGCACGGGGTGGCGCAGGGCCTGGAGCCCGAGGTCGGCCCCGATCAGCAAGAGCGCCAGGGGAAGCCCCATGCTCCCCAGGATCCGCAGGGTCTCCCCGGCCAGGTCCGGGAGGGGCAGGCGGAAATAGCTCCACACGAGCCCGAGAAGGCTCCCCACGATCACGGGCTGGAGCGCGACTCGTCGGGCGAGCCCCCCGAGGCCGGGCCGCTGCCCCGCCGCGGTCACGAGCGCGAGCACCGAGAGGAAGTTGTTGGCCAGCATGAAAAACGCGGCGTACACCCCGGCGAACTGTAGGCCCCGGTCCCCGAGCCCGTAGTAGGCCACGGCGAGCCCGATGTAGCCCAGGTTCGCGTGCACCGAGGCCTGCACGAAGGTCCCCCGGCTCCCGCCCCGAAGCCCCAGCACCGGGGCCAGCAGTTGGGCCAGCAGCCATACGGCGCCGATGGCGGACACGGCGGCCACGATGCCCGCCGGCCGGAACACCTCCCGGAACGGGGCGGCCGAGATCTTGAGGAAAATGAGGCAGGGCACGGCCAGGTAGTAGGCCAGGCGGTTCGCCGGCGCCCGGAACTCGGGCGGAAGGAGCCCGAGGCGCCGGCCGACCCAGCCCACGAGGATCACCAGGAAAACGGGAAGAACGCGTAGAATCGGCGCCACGGGCGAGGTCGGGTCGGGGGTGAGGGGAAAAACGGCCGGCGCGCGGGACTTCCCGGGCTTTCCGCCGCCCGGCCTACAGGAGGTTGTACTTTTTCATCCGGTACCGCAGGGCGTCGCGGGTAAGGCCGAGCATCTTGGCCGCACGGGTCTGGTTGTTCCCCGTCTTCTCGAGCGCCTGCACGATGAGCTCCCGCTCCACCTCCTCGATGTCCACGCCCTGGTCCGGGAGCACCACCACCCCCGGCTGGGGCGCGGCGCCGGAGGCCGCGGGCCTGCGTTCGGGCCCTCCGCCTTTGATCTTCCAGGGCAGGGCGTCCACCCCGATCTGGTCGCCCGTCGAGAGGATCACGGCCCGCTCCACCACGTTTCGGAGTTCCCGGATGTTGCCGGGCCAGTCGTAACGCTGGAGGAACGCCTCGGCCTCCTCCGAGAACCCCCGGAACGAGGTCTTGAACTCCCGGTTGTAGGTCTCGAGGAAATGGTAGGCCAGGGGCAGGATGTCCTCGCGCCGCTCCCGTAACGGCGGGAGCACGATGGGCACCACGCTGAGCCGGTAGTAGAGATCCTCCCGGAACCGCTTGTCGGCGATGGCCTGCTCCAGGTCGGCGTTGGTGGCGGCGATGATCCGCACGTCCACCTCGATGTCCTCCTTGCCGCCGATCCGCTTGAAGGTGCGATCCTCCAGGAACCGAAGGAGCTTCGCCTGGAGCCCCAGCTTCATGTCCCCGATCTCGTCCAGGAAGATCGTGCCGCCGTCGGCGAGCTCGAAGAGGCCCTTCTTCGTCTTCTTGGCGTCGGTGAACGCGCCCTTCTCGTAGCCCATGAGCTCGCTTTCCAGGAGCTCCTCGGGAAGGGCGGTGCAGTTGATCGGCATGAACGGCCGGTCGGCCCGGGGGCTTTCGTAGTGGATGGCCTGGGCGAGCACGTCCTTACCGGTGCCGCTCTCGCCCATGAGGAGCACCGTGGTGGAGGACGACTGGGCCACCCGCCGGGCCACCGAGAGCACCTCCTTCATCCGGGTGCAGCCCGCGATGATCCGGTCGAACCCGAGCTTGTGGCCGTGCTGGGTGCGGAAGAACGCCACCTCCTGGCGCAGGCGGTTCGTCTCGAGGGCGTGGCGGACCTTGGTCTGGATCTCGGTGAGATCGAAGGGCTTCGACACGTAGTCGTAGGCCCCAAGCTTCATGGCCTTCACGGCCACGTCCACCTGGGTAGTGGCCGTGATCATGATCACCGGGGTCTCCTGGTCCACCTCCTTGATCTGCTGGAGCACCTGGATGCCGTCGATCCCCGGGAGCTTGATGTCGAGGAGCACGAGGTCCGGCGCCTCGGCCCGGAACGTCTCGAGCCCCTCCTCCCCGGTCTCGGCCGTGACGCACCGGTACCCTTCCTTCTGGAGGTTCTCCGAGAGGGACCAGCGGATCAGGTATTCGTCGTCGACGATCAGGATCTTGGGTTTGGGCATGGGGGCTCCGGGGCCGGCTGCGCGGGAGAAAGGTGCGCCATTTTACGCACCCACGCCGTGCGGAGTCAAAGCCGCCGGAGCAGGGCGAGGCTTTCCAGGTGCGCCGTTTGGGGGAACATGTCGGCCGCCCGGATCCATTCCACCCGGTAGCCCCGGCCGAGGAGGAGGCCCAGGTCCCGCACCAGGGTGGGCGGGGAGCAGGAGACGTAGAGGATGTGGTCGGGGCCGAGGTCGGCCAAGGGGGCCGCGGCGTCGGCCGCACCCTCCCGGGGCGGGTCGAGGAGCGCGAACCGCGGCCGGAACCCCTCGCGGCCCAGGCGCTCCAGGGCCCGGGCGGCCGGTTCGGCCCGGGCCTCCACGTGGGTCCAGCCAAGTTCCAGGGCGTTGCGGGCGAGGTCCTGGGCCGCCGGCGGGTAGCCCTCCACCGCCACCACCCGCCGGGCGGCCAGGGCGAGGGGAAGGGTGAAATTGCCCGCCCCGGCGTAAAGGTCGAGGGCGTCGGCGCCGCGGTAGAGGGGCGCCAGCTCCGTCACCTCGTCCACCAGGGCCTGGTTCACCCCGGGGTTCGCCTGCACGAACCCGCCGGGCCGTACCCCGTACCAGAGGTCGCGGCCGCCCGCGCGCACCCGGAACCGCATGGCCTCCGGGCCGGGGGCCAGGGGCTCCAGGGTCTCCTTGCGGCCGGCCTGGAGGTGGGCGGCCGCGATCCCGGCCGACCGGCAGAACTCCCGGAGCCGGGTCCGCTCCTCCGGGGTGGGCGGGCGAAGCAGATGGAACACGCCCCAGACGCGCCCCTCGTCGTCCACCTGGAGGTCCACCTGGGGCAGATGCCCCCTGGCGGGGGGAAACCCCTGGAGGAACGCCCGCAGCGGGCCGAGCCGCTCCCGGAGCGCCGGGTGGGCGATGGGGCAGTCGTCGATCTCCACGAGCCGGTGGGTGCCCTGGGCGAAGTAGCCCACCCGGGCGCCCCCCTCGATCCACCGGACCTTCCAGCCCACCCGGTTCCGGTACCCGAACTCCCGGGGCGAGGGAAGGGGGTCGCGAAACCGGCCCTCCACCCCGTCGCCCAGGCGGGACCGGACGAACTTCCGGAAGCTCTCGGCCTTGGCCCGCCACTGCTCGGGGTAGGGAAGGTGCTGCCAGTGGCAGCCGCCGCACCGGCCGAAGGCGGGGCAGGGGGGCTCCCGCCGGAGCGGCGAGGGCTCGATCACCTCCACCAGCCGGCAGACGACGTGCCGGCGCTTGTCGCGCACGGCGGCCGCGAGCACGGTGTCGCCCGGCGCCGTCAGCGGCACGAAGGCCACCTTGCCCCCGAGGTGGCCCATGCCCATTCCCCGGTCGGCCGCGGCAAAAATCCGGATCCGGTGGGTGCGTTCGGGTGGTGCGGGGGGATCGCCCATGGTAGACTCGCCGGACCAAGGCAGAGGATCGGTAGGCCGCTCGCGGCGCATACCGTACACCCCGACACCCCGGCGGGTCCACGCCGCCCCTCTTGACCAGGAACGTTTCCCGGATTGGTCCCAACCCCCCCCGATCGGCTTCCCCATGTCCGCGTCCGGCCCGGCGTGCTGGACCGCACGAGGGATCTCCTGGAATCGCTGGGCCTCCCCACGGTCTGCGAGGGCGCCCTGTGCCCGAACCGGCCCGAGTGTTACCGGCGGGGCCACGTGACCGTGCTGATCCTGGGGCGGAACTGCACCCGGCGGTGCCGGTTTTGCGCCGTGGGGGGCGGAGCCCCGGAACCCCTGGACCCGGAGGAGCCGGCCCGGGTGGCCCGGTTGGCCGCGCGCCTCGGCATGCGCCACGTGGTGGTGACCAGCGTGACCCGCGACGACCTTCCGGACGGCGGGGCGGGCCAGTACGCGGCCGTGGCCCGGGCGCTGGCCGGCCTGCCCGATCCCCCCACGGCCGAGGCCCTCGTGCCGGACTTCCGGGGCGACCCGGAGGCGATCCGCACGGTGGCCCGGGCGCCGTTCGGCGTGCTCGCCCACAACCTGGAGACCGTGCCACGGCTCTACTCCCGGGTGCGACCGGGGGCGGACTACGACCGGAGCCTGCGGGTGCTCGCGGCCCTCGTGGGCCAGGCCCGCGGGCGGCCCGTGAAGAGCGGCCTCATGCTGGGGCTCGGGGAGACGGCCGAGGAGGTCCGGGGCGTGTTGCGCGACCTGCGCTCCGCGGGGGTAACGTCGGTGTGTTTGGGCCAGTACCTGCGGCCCGGGCCCGACCGGCTCCCCGTCGAGCGGTACGTCCCGGAGGAGGAGTTCCGGGCGTGGGCCGCCGAGGCCCGGTCCCTCGGGTTCACGGAGGTGGCGAGCGGCCCGCGGGTGAGAAGTTCCTATGCGGCGGGGCCGAGCGAGCGGCGTCCCTTGGGTCCCTGACGTCCCTTGGGTCCCTCAAAGGCTTTCAACACGATGGGGGCATGGCGCCCCGTGTTTCCCTCAACCGAGGAAGGAGTCAGGCATGAAGAAGGCAGTGGTGTGGATGATGCTGGCGGGGCTCGCCCTGGGCGGACCCGCGGTGGCCGCGGACGAGGCCGGGAAGCCCCAGGTGAAGGAGGGGGCGACCCTGGGGCCCGACACCCCGATCGCGGTGGTGAACGGCCAGCCGGTCACCAAGGCCGAGTACGACCGGGCCATGGCCGCGTACCTGCGACGGTTCCGCCAGCTCACGGGCGGCATGCACGGCGGGGTGAGCCAGCCCAACGAGCAGATGAAGAGCGAGGTGCTCCAGCAGCTCGTGGACCGCACGCTCCTCTACCAAGAGGCCAAGAAGAACCCGCCCGCCGACGTGGAGGCCCAGGTCGCCAAGGAGCTCGAGGCCATCAAGGGGCGGTTCCCCGACGAGGCCACCTACCAGAAGGCCCTGGAGGGCGAAAACCTGACGGAAGACGCCCTCAAGGACCTGATCGCCCAGCAGGTGCTCGTGCGCCACTACGTGGAGACCGAGATCCAGCCCGGGGTGAAGGTCTCGGACGATGAGGTGAAGAAGTTCTACGAGGACAACAAGGACAAGTTCTCCACCCCCGAGCAGGTGAGGGCGAGCCACATCCTGATCCGGGCCGACGCCTCCCAGCCGGAGGCCGAGCGCAAGGCCGCCCGGGAGAAGGCCGAGGCCCTCCGGAAGCGGGCGGCCGCCGGCGAGGATTTCGCCACCCTGGCCAAGGAGAACTCCGAGGACCCGGGCAGCGCCCCCAACGGCGGGGACCTGGGGTTCTTCACCCGGGAGCGGATGGTGAAGCCCTTCGCGGACGCGGCGTTCGCCCTGGAGACCGGAAAGATCAGCGACGTGGTGGAGACCCGGTTTGGGTACCACGTGATCAAGGTGACCGACCGCAAGGAGGCCACCCAGCACGGGTTCGACGAGGTCAAAGACAACATCGCCGAGTACCTCAAGGCCAAGGCCCTCGACGAGGCCGTGCAGGCGAAGCTGGCCGAGCTGCGGAAGTCGGCGAAGGTGGACGTGGTGGCCCCCCACCTCTAGGGCGCGGGCGAACCGGACGAACGAAAACGGGCGGCCCCTCGGGGCCGCCCGTTTTTATGCCTCGGAAGGACCTCGGTGTTACTTCACCGCGTCCTTGAAGCTCTTGCCCGCGGTGAACCGGGGGCTCTTGCTCGCGGGGATGTCGATGGTCTGGCCGGTCTGGGGGTTGCGGCCCTTGCGGGCGGCGCGCTCGGTCACGGCGAAGGTGCCGAACCCGGTGATGGCCACCTTGTCGCCCTTCTTCAGGGCCTCCTCGGTGGTGGCGATAAACGCGTCGAGCAGGGCCTCGGCCTCTTTGGCCTTGAGCCCGGCCTTCACGGCGATCTCCTGGAGCAGCTCGGCTTTGTTCATGGGGCATCCTCCTTGGTTGGAAGGGGGGAAGGGCTACGGGGCCAACGAACGGCCCGACTTTACCTTTCCGTTTGGCGAAACTCAAGGGGTTTGCTGGCAAAAACGCCGTTATCCGGGCCCGGGGAGCGAAAAAGGGGCTCCGGCACCCCCTGGCGCCGCAGTTCCTCGACGAGGAGTTCCCGGACGCCCCGGGCTCCCGGCGAGGCGAGGAGCTGGGGCTCCAGGCGGCGAAGCCCCTCCAGGCGCACGGTCTGTACGAGCCGCCGGATCCGCGGTAGGGCCCCCGGGCTTACCGAAAGCTCGGTGATGCCGAGCCCGAGGAGCGCCGCGGCGCCCAGGGGCAGGCTGGCCATCTCGCCGCACACCGACACCGGCTTTCCGAACCGCCGCCCGGCCTCCGCCACCCGGGCCAGCATGGCGAGCACCGCCGGATGGAGCGGGGTGTACAGGTGCGCCACCCGGGGGTTCGCCCGGTCCACCGCCAGGACGTACTGAACCAGATCGTTCGTCCCCACCGAGAAGAAATCGGCCCGCTCGGCCAGCCGGTCGAGGAGCAGCACGGCCGAGGGGACCTCCACCATGATGCCCACCGGGACCTCGGGCACCTCCATGCCCCGCGCCTCCAGGCTCCTTCGCTCCTCCGCCAGGATCTCGAGGGCCCGGTCCAGCTCCTCCACGGTGGAGATCATCGGGAACACGATCCGCAGGGGCCCGTGGCGCGCCGCCCGCAGAAGGGCCCGCAGCTGGATCCGGAACGGCTCGTCCATCTCGAGGCTCACCCGGATCGACCGCCACCCGAGGTGCGGGTTCTCCTCCCGGGGGAGCCTGAGGTACGGCAGGCTTTTGTCGCCCCCCACGTCCAGGGTGCGAAGCGTCGCCGTGCGCCCCCCGAGGGCCTCGAGGATGCGCCGGTAGATCTCCACCTGTTCGTCCTCGTCGGGAAAGCGCTCCCGGACGAGAAAGGGAAACTCGGTCCGGTAGAGGCCCACGCCCTCCCCCCCGGCCTCCAGGATCCGGGCCACGTCGCTCAGGAGGGCCGCGTTGCCCCACAGGCGCACCCGGACCCCGTCCCGGGTGACGGCGGGTTCCGAAAGGTGCGCCAGGAGCTCCGATCTGAGCTCCTGGGCGTCGGCCTCCAGGCGCTCGTACTCCCGCACCACCGTGTCGGGCGGATCGAAATAGACGACCCCGGCGTTCCCGTCGGCGATGGTCTGGGTTCCGGGCTCCACGTGGGGCAGCCGGCCCACCCCCATCACGGCCGGGATCCCGGCCGAGCGGCACAGGATCGCCGTGTGGGAGTTTCGGCCGCCTTTGGCGAGCACGACCCCCACGAGGTTGGGCTGGAGGAGTTGCACGAACCGGGACGGGATGAGATCGTCGGCCACCACCACGGTGGGCTCCCGGAACCGGGCCGGCCGGGGCGGGGGCCCGTCGCCCCGCAGATGGCCGAGCACCCGCAGGGCCACGTCCCGCACGTCGGCGGCCCGCTCCCGCAGGTAGGGATCCTCCAGCTTGAGGAAGGCGCCGATGTACTCCCGGGCCACCTCCACCACGGCCCGGCTGGCGGACGTCCCCGCCCGGACCCGCTCCTTGATCTTGTCGCGCAGCGTCCGGTCCTCGAGGATCAGGAGGTGGGCGTGGAAGATGGCGCCCTCCTCCTTGGAAAGCGCCCGGGTGACCTGGTCCCGGAGGGCCTCGACCTCGGCCACGCTCGCCTCCACGGCCTTCTCGAGCCGGGCCATCTCCTGGTCGGGGTCCTCCGGGGCGTCGTCCGCGGGCGGCTCCAGGCCGAGCTCCTCGGCCAGGGGATAGGCCGCCCCCCGGGCATAGCCCGGCGATACCGCGATCCCCCGCAGGAACGCGGCGGCCGGGGGCGGCGCGGGAGGCTCGGACGCGGCCCGGGCCCGGGTGTCGAGGAGGCTCGCGTTGGCGATCAACGGGGCCACCTGGCTTGCCGCCGTGACCAGGAGCCGCACCTCGTCGGGCGTGAACCGCCTCGCCTCGGCCGTCTGCACCGCCAGAACCCCGATGGGCTGGCGCCGGTGGATCAGGGGCACGCCGAGGTACGAGCGGAACCGTTCCTCGCCGATGCCCGGAAAGAACTTGAACCGCGGGTGCCGGTCGGCCTGCTCCTCGTTCACCGGAAGGCCCGTCTCGAAGGCGAGCCCCGTGAGCCCCTCGTGCACCCCCATCCGGATCCGGCCCACGGCGGAGCGGTCGAGGCCGTGGGTCGCCCGCAGCACGAGCTCCCCGCCCTCGTGGAGGTACACGGAACACACCTCGGCCCCCAGGCGTTCCCGGAGGAGCCCGGTGATCGCGTCCAGGGTTTCCCCGAGGTCGTGGCACGACACCACGATGCGGGAGAGGTCTTCCAGCAAGATGAGCTTTTCGCTTTCGGTGACCACTGGGTTTCGTTCCCCTTGTTACTGTTGTTGGGGTCAGGTCTTCTCTTTTGCTGATATCCTGTCGAGGAACTCAATCGTAGGCTTTCGTGACCCCCTACAGTCTAATCTTCCTTTCCGGGCTCCTCCGAGCCGACGGCAGGGGCGGTGGCGCCCCTTGCGGCCGCCGGGCCGGGGGACTCAACCCGGCGGCCAGGGGGGCCGGGCGGCGGCCCATCCCGAAATGCAAGATCGGGTCCCTTGGCGCGGCTTCCGGCCGAGGCGCCGCCGTCGGCCCCGGTTCCGGGGGGCGCGTCTTCCGGTCAGGGAACGGGATGGGGGATTTCGCGCAGGAGTCCCCCCAGTTCCCGCGCCGTGTCGGGTGCCCGCCGGGGGTCCTGGCGAAGCGCCTCCCGAAGCTTCGCCAGATCCTCGGGGGTGTCCACGTCGGGCAACGCCGGGAACCGGGTGACCCGGAACCCGGCTCCTTCCAACGCCTCGATCGTTTGGGAAAGGACGGCGGGCGTGGACCAGGCGATGCCCCGGAACGCGGCGGGGCAGGGGGAGCCCAGGGCGAGGGCCACGTAGCCCCCGTCCTCGGCGGGGATGACCGAGGCGGTCCGGGGGGCGCCGGCGGACGCAAAGAGCCGGCCCAGGTGCTCCACCCCGAGGAGCGGGCAGTCCGTGCCGATCACCCCCACGGTCCGCGCGCCTTCCCGGAACCCGCGGGCGACGGCCCGCTCCAGGCGGTCCCCGAGATCGCCCGTTCCCTGGGGCCAGACCTCCCGGCCTCGGAAGGCGGGATGGTCCGGGTCGCCGTCCACGACCCATGTGGTGCGGCCCCCGGGCCAGGACCCCACGGCGGTCGCCACGTCCCGGAGCATCGCGGCATAGAGCCGCGCGGCCCCCGTCGCCCCGAGGAGCGGCATGAGCCGGGTCTTCACTCTTGTGGGTCGTGGTTCTTTTGCGAAAACCAAAAGATGAAACATGGCCTCTTAGGAACGTTCTATGGATCCACGGAGCCCGGTGCCGCCCCGGCGGCCCTTCGTCCCCGACCGGGGCGCGTGCTATCCTACCGGCTCTTTTCGGAAGGGGCCAGGAGGCGCCATGGAACGGGCCGGAGAATCGCGCAGGGAAGAGGGCCGCCGGATCGCCCGGGCGGCCGGGATCGTGTCGGCGGCCACCGGGCTCTCGCGGGTGCTCGGGGTGGTGCGCGACGTGGTGCTCGCCTGGGCGTTCGGGGCCGGCGGGGCGCTCGACGCCTTTTTCGTGGCGTTCCGGCTGCCCAACACGCTGCGGCGGCTCTTCGCCGAGGGCAGCCTCACGGTGGCGTTCGTGCCGGTGTTCGTGGAGGTCACCGAGGGGGAGGGGCGGGCGGCCGCCGATCGCTTGGGGTGCCGGGCCTTGACACTTCTGGGGATCGTGCTGGCCGGCGTGAGCGCCCTGGGTGTGGCCGGCGCCCCCTGGATCGTGCGGGCCACCGCGGCCGGGTTCGGCCGGGATCCGGCCAAGTTCGCCCTCACCGTGGAGCTCACCCGGTGGGTGTTTCCGTACATCGGGCTCATCGGGCTCACGGCCCTGGCCGGCGGCATGCTCAACGCCTGGGGGGTGTTCGGCCCCCCCGCGCTCGCGCCGGTGGTGCTGAACCTGTGCCTGATCGGCGGGGCCCTGGGGCTGGCGCGGCTCCTGGATCCGCCGGTGCTGGCCCTGGCGGTGGGCGTGCTCGCGGGCGGGGTGTGGCAGTTGGCGCTCCAGGTGCGGGCCCTGGGGCGGCTGGGGTTTCGGTTCCGGCCGGCCTGGGCGCCGGGCGACCCCCACATCCGCCGGATCGTGCGGCTCATGGGCCCCACGGTGTTCGGGGTCGCGGTGTACCAGGTGAACATCCTGGTGAGCACGTTTCTGGCGTCGTGGCTCCCCGACGGCAGCGTCTCGTATCTCTACTACGCCGAACGGCTGTTCCAGCTCCCCCTGGGGCTTTTCGCCGTGGCCATCGGCACGGCCTCGCTCCCCAGCCTGAGCCGGCTCGTGGCCCGGGGCGACCGGGAGGGATTCCGGAGCACCCTGGAGGAGGCCCTGGCCATGACCGCGCTCGTGGTGCTCCCGGCCTCGGCCGGGCTCGCGGTGCTGGCGGGTCCCATCGTGGGGGCCCTGTTCGGCCGGGGGGCCTTCGACCCGGCGAGCGTGGAGGCCACCGCCGGGGCGCTGGTGGCCTACGCGGCGGCGCTGGCCCCCGTGGCGGCCGTGCGGGTGTTGGCCCCGGCCTTCTACAGCCTGGCCGACACGAAAACCCCGGTGAAGGCCTCGTGGTGGGCGTTTTGGGTGAACCTGGCGGCGAGCCTCGCCCTCATGGGGCCGCTCCGGCACGTGGGGCTGGCGCTGGCGACCGCGGTGTCGAGCGCCTTCAACGCGGGGTACCTGGCCTGGGCCTTAAGCCGCCGGGGCGAGGGACTGCGGCTGCGGGCCCTGGGGCGGCGGCTGGGCCCGATGGCCCTGGCGTCCGCCGGGATGGCGGGGTTGGTCGCCGCGGGGCGGCCGTGGCTGCCGGCCGGGGGGCTTCCGGGGCTCCTAGGGGTGCTCGGGCTCGTGGCCGTCGGGGTCGGGGCCTACCTCGGGCTCGCCCGGGCCCTCGGGGTCCGGGAGGTCGCCATCCTCCTCGGGGTGGTCCGACGGCGTCTCGGCCGGACCTGAGGCGCGCTTGGCCTCCTGCCACAGGGCCTCGAGTTCGTCGAGCGAGGCCTCGGCCGGCCGGCGGCCCCGGGCGGCCAGCGCCGCCTCCATCGCCGCGAACCGGCGCAGGAACTTCTCCACCGTGCCGTGGAGGGCCTGCTCGGCGTCCACCTCCAGGTGGCGGCCCAGGTTCACCAGCGCGAACAGGAGGTCCCCGAGTTCCTCGGCCGCGGCCGCGCGGTCGCCCCCGGCCACGGCCCGGCGCAGCTCGCCGAGCTCCTCGTCCACCTTTTCGAGCACCTCCTCGGCCCGGCTCCAGTCGAACCCCACGCCGGCCGCCTTTTCCGAGACCCGGCGGGCCCGGTGGAGGGCCGGGAGCCGGCGGGGCACGCCCTCGAGGGTCCCCCGGTCCCCCTTCTCCTTCGCCTTGATCCGGGCCCAGGAGGCGGCCACCTCGTCCGGGGTGTCGGCCCGCGCCTCCCCGAACACATGGGGGTGGCGGCGCACGAGCTTCTCGCAGATCTCCGTGAGGCTGTCGGCCACGGTGAAGCCCCCTTCCTCCCGGGCCATCTGGGCCAGGAGCGCCACCTCCAGGAGCACGTCCCCGAGCTCCTCCCGAAGCCCGGCCCGGTCGCCCCGCTCCACGGCCTCCTGGACCTCGTAGGCCTCCTCCACCAGGTAGGGGGCGATGGTCTCCGGGGTCTGCTTCCGGTCCCAGGGGCACCCGTCGGGCGCCCGGAGCCGCTCGACGATCTCCAGAAGCCGCAGGAACCGCTCCGCCGTGTCGTCGGGAAGGGGTAGGGACATCGGGGGCCTCCTTGGGGTAAAGTGCGGCCGGTAGTGTAAAGGCTGGGAAGCTGGGAGGCCAGGAGGCTGGAAGGCTAGAAAGCCGTAAGCTGGGAAGCGAGAAGGCCGGGAAGGCGGGGCGACCGCCTCCCCGTCGTGCCGCAGAACAGGAGACGCCCATGGCCGATTTCCTTCAGACCGGACCCGTCACCACGATCCAGGCCCTCACGGGCCACGATCCGGCCCGGTGGGAGACCGCCCTTGGCGAGGCGGCCCGGAGCCGGCCGGTGGCCCTCGTGCTCCCGTGCCTCTACTCCGAGCTGGCCGGGCCGGCGCTCCCGCGCATCCTGGAGCGGCTCGAAGGGGTGGGGTATCTATCCGAGATCGTGGTGACCCTGGGCGTGGCCGACGAGGCCCAGTTCCGCCACGCCCGCCAGGTGTTCTCGGGGCTCCCCGGCCGGGTGCGGATCGTGTGGAACGACGGCCCCCGGATCGCGGCGGTCAAGGAGCGCATCCGGCGGGCCGGGTTCGCCCTGGGCGAGCCGGGCAAGGGGCTCGCGGCCTGGATGGCCTACGGGTACCTCCTGGCCGGCGAGCGGCCCCCGGCGGCCATCGCGCTCCACGACACCGACATCGTGACCTACGAGCGGGAGCTTCTCGATCGCCTGGTCCTGCCCGTGGCGCACCCCGAGCTGGGGTATGCGTTCGCCAAGGGGTACTACGCCCGGGTGACCGACCGGCTCCACGGCCGGGTCTGCCGGCTGTTCGTGGGACCGCTCCTCGAGGCCGGTTCGCGGCTGGTGGGCGATCACCCGCTCCTCCGGTTCCTCCGGGCGTTCCGCTACCCCCTGGCCGGGGAGTTCGCCATGGAGGCCCGGCTCGCCCGGGAGGCCCGGATCCCGGGCGACTGGGGCCTCGAGGTGGGGACCCTGGTGGAGGCCTGGCGGATCGCCGGGGAACGGGGCGCCTGCCAGGTGGACCTGGCGATCCCCTACGACCACAAGCACCAGGCCACGGGAGAGGGCGGGGCGCGGCCCGCGGGCCTCGTGCGCATGGCCCGGGAGATCGCGCTCACGCTCCTGCGGGCCCTGGCGGAGGAGGGGGTGGTGCTGGGGGAGGGGGAACTGCGGGCGCTGCCCCTGGCCTACCGCCACCAGGGGCGCGAGGCGGTCCGCCGGTACGCCCACCTGGCCGTGGCCAACGGCCTCGGTTTCGACCGCCGGGCCGAGCTGGGCCTCGTGGACACCTTCGCCGCGGTGCTCGAAGACGCCGGCCAGGGGTTCCGGGAGGACCCCGCGGGAACCCCGCCGATCCCCTCGTGGGCCGAGGTGCTGGCGAGCGTGCCCGACGTGGGCCCGATGCTCCGGGAGGCGGTGGAGGCCGACGGGGCGGGGTGAGGGCTCAGGAGGCCCGGAAGGCCCCGAGCTCGGCCTCGAGGGAGCCGGCCGCGTCCCGGAGCCGCGCCACCTCGTCGCGTACGCGTTCCAGGTCCTCGCGGGTGGAGTCGAGGGCGGACGACAGGGTTTCCAGAAGCTCCCGGATCTCCGGGGCGGTTCGGCTCTGCTCCTCCACGGCGGCCGAGATCTCGAGGAGCTGTTCGGTGCTTCGGCCCACGGCCTGCCGGATGGCGGCGAGGGCTTCGGCCGCCCTGCGGCAGGCCTCCGTCGAGGCTTCGGCCCGGGACCGGGTGTCCGCCGCCCGGCCGGAGACCTGGCGGAAGCTGTCTTCCACCGTCGAGGCGAGTTCCTGGATCTCCCGCGTGGCCCGGGCCGTTTGGTCCGCGAGTTTTTTGATCTCCGAGGCCACCACGGCGAACCCCCGGCCGTGTTCCCCGGCCCGGGAGGCCTCGATGGCCGCGTTGATCGCCAGCACGTTCGTTCGGTCGGCCACCTCCTCCACCGTGGCGGCCACGTCCGAGATCTTGGCCAGCGGCCGCCGCAGGGACTCGAGCGCCTCGGCCATGGTCCGCACGGCCTGCGCCACCTCCTGGACGGCCTCGGCGGTGCGGGTCACCTCGGCGCTGCCCCGTTCGGCGGAACCGTAGGCGTCTTGGGCCAGCCGTTCCAGATCGGCCGCGGTCCGGGCGAGGTGAACCAGGGTCTCCGCCAGCTGCTGGGTGGCCCCCGAGGCCGTATGCCCGGCGGTTGCCAGCTCCTGGTGGCGGGCCGCGAAGCCGCGCACGGCCCCGTCCACGGACGTGCCCGCCGCCCCCACCGCGGCCGCGGTGTCCCCGGTTTTCCCGAGCAGCCGCCGAAGGGTTTCCACGGTGCGGTTGAAGGCCTCGCTCACCGCGGCCAGTTGCGGGTCCTTCGGGATCGGCAGGGGAGGCGGGAGTTGGCCCCGCCCCAGGCGGCCCACGGCTTCCGCGAGCCGGTGCAGGGGCGCGGTCACCTGGCGGACCGCCGCCCCGAGGCCGAGCAGGAGCGCGCCGGCCAGCGCGGCCGAGGCGCCGACCACCACGGCCGCGACCCGTCGGCGGAACGCCCGCACCGGCGCGAGGGCGGCGTCCCGATCCCGAACGGCCACCACGCGCCATCCGGCGAATCCGGGGGCCTCGCGGACCGGGATCCCGGCGGCGGCCGCCAGGTACGCCCGGTCTTGGAGCATGACCGTCTCCGCCCCGGTGCCGACCGGGGCCAGGGGGGAGAGGTCGGCCGGCACGTTGCCGCCGGACGGCCCGCCGACGGCCCGCCCTCGGCCGTCGAGCACCACGGCGAACCCCACGGCCCGTCCGTCGTCCGATCGCAGGGTTCGCCGCTCGAGGTCGTCTTCCAGCCACGCCCAGCGGATCGCGGACACCCACACCCCCGCCAGGTCGTCCATGAGGTCCAGCACGGGGCGGGCGAGGAGGAGCACCACCAGGTCCTCCGGCGCCCCCGGGGCTGCGGCCAGCAGGGCGTGGGGCACGAGGGGCCCGGCCGCGGTGCCCGCCGCGCCCCCGGCCGCGGCCCGAAACCACGCCTCGCCCGCCACGGAGGCCGGGCGAAGGGGGTGGGAGGCCCACGGGCGGCCGTCGGGGCCCCGCTCGTTCAGGGCGAACACGGTGCCGTCGGGCTTGAGCAGGGCCTCGAGGGCGTAGACCGGCTTTCGGGCCACCGCGACGTCGGCGAACTGGGCAAAGAATTTGGGGTCGTCGTTGTCGAGGCTCATGGGGGCGGCATCGAGGCTCGCCCACACCCCGAGGTCGGCCCACGCGTCGTCGAGCACGGCCCCCACCCGGCGGGCCGTGGTCTGGGCATCGCGGACGATGCGTTCCCGCACCTCCGTGAGGAGCGCCTCCTCGCCCCGCCGCAAGGCGTACCCGCCCGTCAGCGCCGCGGCGCCGGCCACGGCGACGAGGCCGAGGGAAAACAGCTTGGCCCGGAATCCGAGACGCATGGGAAACTCCCTTGGCCCTCCGGCAGGGGGGCGCGGGCGGGGGCCCGAAAGGCGCCCCGCACGGCCTACCGCTTCGCCTCGTCCAGCAGGAAGTAGAGGAGCTTCACGAGCTCCTTGGCGTCGGCCTTGTCGATGCCGGAGTCGGGTTTGCGCATCATCTTGATGC